>JAIRZN010000019.1 GCA_031267205.1 Tannerellaceae bacterium
CCGAAATACCATCGAATTGTTGGGGATTTGGGAGTATATACATAACCCGAATTTTAAACCCGTCATTTTCGACGGGTTTAGAATGGAAGCCGGACTAAATAGCTTTGTGATGACTCCCAGAAAGATGAAATAGAATCGAATAGCCATTCAGCAAATGAGCGTGTTGCAGGAAGTGGGAAACAGGGAAATATTGAAATAGAAACATCAGAATAATGTATTTACACATAATTAATATATGAAGAAGAAAGTAGTATTGGCATTCAGCGGAGGATTGGACACATCCTTCTGCGCCATGTATCTGTCAAGGGAAAAAGGATACGAGGTATACACCGCTCTGGCGAATACCGGAGGATTCACCGACGCCGAATGTAAGGCGATAGAAGAAAAGGCTTTCCGGCTGGGAGCCGCCGGGCACGTTGCGCTCGACATCGAAGACGAGTATTACGCGAAGAGCATCAAGTACATGGTCTTCGGCAACGTGCTGCGCAACGGCACGTACCCCATCTCGGTCAGCTCCGAACGTATCTTCCAGGCGATGGCTGTCGTACGCTATGCCAAGGAGGTGGGAGCCGTCGCAGTAGCTCACGGCAGCACAGGCGCAGGTAACGACCAGGTGCGCTTCGACCTAACGTTCGACGTCCTTGCGCCGGGTATCGAGATCATAACCCCTACGCGCGACATGAACCTGAGCCGCGAGTACGAAATAAACTACCTCAAAGAGCATGGCTACGAGGCCGACTTCCGCAAGATGGAATATTCGATCAACAAGGGTCTGTGGGGAACAAGCATAGGCGGCAAGGAGACGCTCCGCTCCGACCTGACGCTGCCGGACGAGGCGTATCCGTCGCAACTGACGGCCGAAGGCGGGGAGGAAACGCTCACGATAGACTTCGTCCGCGGCGAGATAGCGGCCGTGAACGGACAGGATTACGGCAACAAGCCTGCGGCCATACGCCGCGTCGAGGAGATCGCCTCGCGCTGGGCTATCGGTCGCGATATGCACGTCGGCGATACGATCATCGGCATCAAAGGGCGCGTTGGATTTGAAGCCGCTGCACCGCTCATCATCATAGCAGCGCACAAGATGCTCGAAAAGCATACGCTCGACAAGTGGCAACAGTACTGGAAGGAACAGCTCGGCAACTGGTACGGCATGTTCCTGCACGAGGCGCAGTACTTAGACCCCGTCATGCGCGACATCGAGGCTTTCCTCGAAAGCTCGCAGCAGAACGTAACCGGCCGCGTCACCCTCGTCCTCAGGCCCTACGCCTACGCATTAGTCGGCGTAGAGAGCGAACACGACCTGATGAAAAGCGAGTTCGGCGTCTACGGCGAGGAACAAAAGGCTTGGACGGCCGACGATGTCAAAGGCTTCACCAAGATACTGGGCAACAGGATGAAGATATATTATAATGTAAACAAGGAATGATACGGATAGGTATTATCGGGGGCGCAGGCTATACGGCGGGCGAGCTTATAAGGTTGCTGATTAATCATCCCGATGCGAAAATTGTGTTCATACACAGCAAAAGCCACGAAGGCGACAAGGTGACGGACGTTCACCGCGACCTGCTGGGCGAGACGGATATAACCTTCGCCGGCGATACGCCTCTCGACACCGTCGACCTGCTATTCTTCTGCACCGCTCACGGGGATACGCGCAAGTTTATCGAACAAACCCCCCTGCCGGATACGCTGAAAGTCATCGACCTCTCGACCGACTACCGCATCAAGAGCGAGGAGCACGACTTCGTCTACGGCTTGCCCGAACTGAACCGCCGGCAGATATGCCACGCCCGTCACATCGCCAATCCGGGATGCTTCGCCACGTGCATACAACTGTCCGTCCTCCCCTTAGCCAAGCACCTGATGCTTAACAGCGAGTTGCACGTACATGCCGTCACCGGCTCTACGGGCGCGGGCGTGAAGCCTTCGGCGACAACGCACTTTAGTTGGCGCAGCGACAATGTCTCCGTCTACAAACCTTTCGAGCATCAACACCTGGCGGAGGTGAAGCAGAGCCTGACACAGCTTCAGCAAAGCTTCCACAGCGCCGTCAACTTCATCCCAATGCGGGGCGCCTTCGCACGCGGCATATTTGCGACCGTGTACATGGATACGAAGATCGACCTGTCGGAGATACGCCGCATATACGAGGGGTATTACGACGACCATTCGTTTACCTTCATCACAGACCGCAGCCCCGACCTCAAGCAGGTCGTGAACACTAACAAATGTTTCGTACATCTCGAAAAGTACGGCCATAAACTCCTCATCACGTCCGTAATAGACAACCTCCTCAAAGGCGCCGCAGGGCAAGCCGTACACAATATGAACCTCCTCTTCGGCCTCGAGGAAACCGTCGGGTTGCACCTCAAGCCGTCGGGATTTTAAACAAATACTTATGCACTTATTCGACGTTTACCCCCTTTTCGACCTTGAGATAGTCCGCGCGGAAGGATGCCGTGTCTGGGACGCAGCCGGCAACGAGTATATCGACCTCTACGGAGGCCATGCCGTCATCAGCGTCGGTCACTCGCATCCGGCCTACGTAGCGGCCATAACGGAGCAGGTCGCGAAGCTGGGCTTCTATTCCAACTCCGTAGTCAACAGTCTGCAACAGCAATTGGCCGTCAGGCTCGGACGCATGTCGGGATACGACGACTACGCCCTTTTCCTGATCAACACCGGCGCCGAAGCCAACGAGAACGCCCTCAAGCTGGCCTCCTTCCACAACGGCAAACGCCGCGTCATCTCCTTCCGCGGGTCGTTCCACGGGCGCACCTCCGCAGCCGTGCGCGTAACTGATAACCCGGCCATCATCGCCCCTGTAAACGAGGGAATGCCCGTCACTTACGTCCCCTTAGGCGACACAGCCTCGGTTGAAGCCGAGTTCGCGAAGGGCGACGTCTCCTCGCTCATCGTCGAAGGCGTACAAGGCGTAGGCGGCATACGGATACCGTCGGACGACTTCATGCGCTCGCTCCGCGAACTATGCACCCGCTACGAAGTATGCATGATCGTCGACGAGATACAGTCAGGCTACGGACGAAGCGGCAAGTTCTTCGCCCACCAATACGCCGGCATACGCCCCGACATCATCACCGTAGCCAAGGGCATAGCCAACGGCTTCCCGATGGGCGCCGTGCTCATCAGCCCGATGTTCAAGGCCGTACACGGAATGTTAGGCACCACTTTCGGAGGCAACCATTTAGCCTGCGCCGCCGCCATCGCAGTATTGGACATAATAGAGGAAGAGCGACTGATTGAAAACGCCGCCACCGTAGGCCGTTACCTGCTCGAAGAACTCGCCACGCTGCCGGGCGTAAAAGAGCTGCGCGGTCGCGGACTGATGATAGGCATCGAGTTTGAAGCGCCCATAAAAGACATCCGCCGCCGCCTCCTGTTCGAGCAAAAAGTCTTCACCGGAGTAGCCGGCGCACACACCATCCGCCTGCTCCCCCCCCTAAGCCTCAGCCACGCCGAAGCCCAAGAAGCCGTCCGCCGCCTGCGCTCCTCCTTGCGTCTAACCGCCGATTCATAAATCCCAGCCGTTACAGTTGACGGCTTCCTAAAGAAAGTTAGCGTGATCGCCGGCGGTCGTGGCGGGTTTGCAGGAGGGGAACGGCGCAGGGCAAACGCACTTAAAAATTGAGTAGTTTGCCCTGACGATCGAACCGGCAAGCGAAGACATCCCCAACCAAACCACTAAAACACCAAGAAGTCGATAAACATTACCCCCTCCCCCGTCCCGTAATAAGAATAATTTGGGCGTGCCCCGCCTGCGGCGCGGTCGGGCTATCCGCTACAAGTCCTCGCTCGCTACGCTCGTTCCGGACTTTTACTATACGCTGAAATTTAGACAACTAACAAAAAAGGTGCGAAAGTGGTGTAAAAAACAATCCGCCTCACCTAAACTTCTCTTTTATATTAGGAATGCTTTAGTAACTAAACCGCCGAAGGTTTAGTACAAATGAGGGTGTGTCAAAATAGGCATTCCCTCTTTTTTTACTACAAAGGCCGTACTTTCTCAAGCTCGGCCTTTGCTATATCCAAAAGTCTTATTAACTTTAGGCATTAAAAAAACTATTATGGCAAAGTTGCATTTTCGTCCTTATTCACCCAACCAAACGGTTCTTTTTCCCGGAAGGATTGATGAAGATATTGCTGCAAACGATCCCGTCCGTATTGTCGGCAGGCTGATAGACAGTCTTGATCTTAGTCATATCAAGAAGCTGTATAAGGAGTCCGGTCGTAGTCCTTATCATCCCCAGATGATGCTCAAGGTAATCATATACGCCTATATGAACAATGTTTATTCCTGTCGCAGGATTGAGAAACTGCTGCTACGCGACATCCATTACATTTGGCTTTCAGGTTATGAGAAGCCGGACTTCATCACAATCAACCGTTTCCGTAACCG
>JAIRZN010000063.1 GCA_031267205.1 Tannerellaceae bacterium
CTTGTAAATATCCGGCAACCGGAGTTCTTCGGGCGCAATGAAATAGAACCGGGGATTGAAATGCGACATCCCAACAATCAGGGAATGAACGGTTCGCCCGTATTTCAGATCACCGACCAATGTGATGGTCAGGTTGTTCAGTTTCCCTTGCGTTTTGTAAATGGAATACAGGTCAAGCATGGTTTGTGTGGGGTGCTGATTAGCGCCGTCGCCGGCGTTGATAATCGGAATGCCGGTGATTTCCGAAGCGTATCTGGCAGCACCTTCCAAATGATGACGCATGATGATCAGATCGGCATAGTTGCTTACCATTTTGATGGTATCTTTCAAGGTTTCGCCTTTCGAAGAGCTGGTAGTGGCTGCGTCGCTGAATCCGATCACCTTTCCGTTCAGTCGGATGATGGCTGTTTCGAAACTCAGTCGCGTCCGGGTGGAAGGCTCAAAAAAAAGGGTAGCGCAGACTTTCCCTTCCAATGTTTTCCGGTTGGGATTTTTTTCAAAAGACTCAGCGCTCTTCATCAAACGAAAGATATCTTCCTTTGATAAGTCAGCTACGGAGACAAAGCTATTCTTTTTCATTACACTGTTTTTTTGATTTGCAAATATACTGTTTTTTTATCAGAATCACACTAATCAGGAATATAGGAATTACGAATGATTTTGTTGCAACGGTAGTACAGGCAGTATTTCCCTTTCCTGTTGTTGCATATATATAAACTTACTTTGTAAGCATCAGGTATACCTATCCCAATGAATTTATTTTTGGAAACAGCAGTTAAGTAGCAAATAAATAAGCTATATCATTTTAATTAACTTTGTATTTGCAAGAATGACAGAGTATTAATTTTAATAATATAGCTTATGAAACGAGTACAAATTGACGAATTAGATCTTATAGGACTTATACAGGAAAAACGGTTAAGCAGACAAAGTAAGACAGAGATAAGACAAAAGGCACATCTGCAAGCAGATACATTGCTTTTTCCGTTGTTTTGGAATATGGATACGCGCATAAAAAGGACACGAAAGGACAAAGTTTGCAACCTAAATCGTACCCCCTGACGGAGGCAGACAAAAAGAGGTTGAATTTGTCCGAAATTGGCTGACAACCGTCTGATATTGGCTATGTAGTGATACTTTAAATAAAAATTCAAAGTCAAAAGGGTGCCCGAGTTCGCTTTATACTTTGAGTTAACGGTTTCAAGGAAGTCTTTTACGCATCCAATTTCCAACGCTGTTACGGTGAACATCTAACAGTCTGCCTGTAAATTCATTGTTCAAAGACATCTTGGCTTCATGTATACCGCATGTTATCTTTATCGAATGACAGGCTTGTGTCCCTGGTATCTTTTGTAATTCGGTTCCCAAATTTCGCCTTCGGATAAATTCATCAGGGTAAGCATACTTGGCATAACCAAAGAGGTTTTGCAAAGATGCTTATTCTTTTTTATTTCACAAATCTATCCCGCGCAAAGTATAAATACAGTCAAATGCTTTAATTTTTCCACATTACAGTTAAAATTTCCACTCCGAAATTACTATCTTTGGCGTCAATTCGTAAGCGCAGAAATACAGAATAAGAACTATCATGAAAAAAGAGAAAATATATACGGACAATATTCGTGTGTCAACTATTTTTATGTTGTATAATTTGTTAGTTATTATACTTTTGCTACACGCATGCTCTCATTAAGCGGTATATTGTTTTGTGCGCTGTCATCTGTGCCCATCCGTCTGCGTGCAGTATCAGGCATACACGTTGGGGAAATACTCTTGAAGGAAGAGGAGAAACACCGGCTTAAATACATCGGTATAATTGATAATTGGGCGGATATAGTCTCGTCGACTGAAAACGCCTTTGTCTGCTACGAGGCATCGTATACAAACTGCAAGAACCGTTTACTGCACCTTTTTTATAATTCCATACTTGACTATGGGAAATTCATTCGTGACGGAAAGGTATCCAATTATAACCTTAAACTACATCACTTCAGAAAGACCGGCACATACGTTTCAGGCTTGAACAACATGAGAAAAGACGGCTTGGACAAGGAGCTTAAAACGCCTGCCGGCATAACCTTTGCATGGCATTTCTCGAATCTGATTTATGATGAAATATATGAGCTTTTTTGCCGGAGCGACCGGATATTCGGCACGCCTGAGGAAACGGACGATTTCTTCTTCGGGGAATCGAAGAATGTGTATCCGATGGATATAAACGGGGTCGTCAAACGCTTAACGGCAGACGATGCCTCGTTCTGGGATGTTTGCGCCCGGTATATCCGGGACTTGTCGCGCAAAGTGGTAGGCTATTTCCTGCAACGAAGCGACGATCATGGATTTTCCGACCTGATAAAAGACCAGACATGGACGGATGCTTATATGGCGCTCAGGTATTGCTTGGTCGAAAAGAACGAAAACCTGCCGAAGTTTGAGAATGGCAACGATTTCAGGAACTATCTTATCAAAGTGTGCAAATATCAGGCAGGAAATATCCAGCGAAAATATATGCATAAAAACGAATATATAGAAGATTTGCCTTCAATGCGATCCGATTACAATGACGAAGAGGAGTGGGAAACCGACGCTCGCTTCTTCGAAGAGGAAAAACCCGACGCCGTTACGGATAGCGAAACGTATGAACTCGACATTAATACGGACAATCCATACGAAGTGGCTAACGCCGTTTCTATTATCCTGCTTAATTCAAACCATCCTTTCCGTCCGGCATTGGTAAACGGCATAGAAGATAAGGTGAGGATTTTGATAGACAAGGCTACAAATGGAATGAGTTACAACGATATTATTTCCGAGCAATATGACGAACTAAACCCCGGCGAAGAAAAATTCCGCCATGCCGTCGTAAAGGCGAGGAAGGACTATGAGAGGGTCAGGAAGACATTATGCAATCGTTTGAAAGACCTTGTCAAAGAAAAAACAATGACGCCTGTCACAAATCAGACTTCCCCCATATAATATATATAAAGCAAAATAACTGTCATGGAGAACCCCGTGTCAAAACAATGTTCTAAAGCCAATGCCGAACGGTACCTGTTGAACAGGATGTCGTCCGGCGAAGAGACTGCTTTCCAGGAGCATCTCGAAACCTGCAAAGCTTGCAGGACTTACGTGAATGCCATACGTCGGCTTTCGTGCCTGACATCCGAAGAGGAGCTTGTATATGCAGCGCCTGCCGTTGAGAAGCCGGCGGCAGGGAAAAGGATACGCCTCAGGACTTTCATGTCGATAGCAGCCTGCATTGTGCTTGTGGTTGGAATATCGCTTTACATCAATAATCAGGGGACGTCGTACCATGAAACCTACATCAACACCCAGTCCAAAGCGGATAAGGCGGAAATGAGAACGGAGATGCTTTTCCCCGATAAGGAAGCCATACGCTCGTTTGCAGATCAGCCGGTGGTATTCTTATGGAGTAAGGAAGCGGAATACAGGCTGGTTATTCGCTATGGGAATAAAATAATAGTCGAAGTGGAAGGCTATGGCGCATATTATATCCCGGAAACGAAATTACTTGCCGGGCTTCCTGAGTTTGAATGGATGTTGAACTTCGGAGATGAAGAATTTAAGGGTAGAATATATTTAATTAAATAGAAATTATGATGAAAAAGTACTTACACTTACTAATCCTTGTCCTTCCGGTAGCGATATGCCTGTCAATGCAGGGATGTAAAACGAAAAGTGATCTTATCCGTGAGGTTTTCGGGGATTATCGTTCCGACGCCCTCTTCTTCCGTACCGTAGGGCAGGGGGATGATAACGACATGCAATTGGCTAAGTCGAAAGCCATACACCGCGCTAAGCTGGAAATAGCGCGCAATGCAAGTTCGGTATGCCAGCAGATCGTGCTCGACTATCTCGACCAGACAGGAAACGGAAGCGATACACGTCTGAAAGAACAGTTTATCTCCGTCAGCACCGAGAGTGTTTCCACCTCCTTAGTGAATGTGGCGATTGAAGACGTCGTTTTCGAGAAAGGGAAAGATGGCAGGTATACTGCGTATGCCAAGGTGAAGGTGGCCATAGAAAATGTTATTGATACATTCGCCGGCCGTTCGGAGGAGAAGATGGACGTAAACAAGGAGATGTTGAAACGCATATCCGACAAAGTGGTAAACCAGATTAACGCCCAGCCATGATGAAGATTGCAAGCCTTATTGTATGCGCCATTGTTACGGCGACGGGATATGCTCAACAAACGCTCAGTGTGAACAATGTAGCCGGCACGTGCGTCATAGCCAACATATCGCCTGAGAAAGCTAAGGAAACGGCCTTGTTTAATGCTAAAATCGAAGCCCTGCGTCAGGCGGGAATACCCGAAAACGTGCTTGCCGAAGTCACGCAGATGGGCGAGATATTCCTCGAAACATCCAATATAGAAGTGGGTGGAGGCGTTACGGGATACGAAATCGTGAGCGATGACGTAAAAGTTATCCGTGAAGGCAGGGCGACAGTGATGGTGGCCGAAGTCGTAATCAACGCTACCGTAATGAAATATAGCCGTGAAAGAGACCCTTCTTTCCAACTTCAGGTGGATGGCATAAAAAGCGCTTACCGCGAGAAGGAAACACTTTCCTTCTCGGTAACGCCACACCAGAACGGCTACCTGCGTATCTTCCTCTTTGAGGAGGATGGCTCAGGATCCCAGATTTACCCTGACAGCAAAATCGAACCCGATATGCTTTTCTCGCAGAACGGCACGATAAAGTTCCCCCTGAACAGCCTTTACTATTATGTGCTTGAGAAAACAGACAAGACAAAAAGCAAGGAAATAAACCGCATACTTTTCCTTTTCCTCAAAGACAACATACGTTTTGCAGATAGGTATATAACGCTGCAATCGGTGACAAACTGGAAGTCCAATATCTCTCCCGACAGACGCACTCAGGTTTTCCGGGAGTTTGTAATAGAACGTTGATTAATCTATTAACATAATAAAACAAACCGATGATGAATTACTTTAAATCTTATTTGACGGCAGGATTATTCCTGCTCCCGTTCATTGCTCATTCTCAGATAAGCAATGTACAGGTGGCCGCAGAAGGCGAGCAGATCGTAATAACGTATGATTATGCGGCGCAAAGCGAATCGATCGACAACATTACCGTCACTTACACCACCGGCGACGAAACAGAGTCGAAGGAGGCTGTACAGGTAACGGGCGACATACGCGACCTGACACCGGGCACGGGTAAACGTATCGTATGGAGCCCGCTAAGCGAGATGACTACCTTCTCGGCCGAAAACCTTGTTATCAACCTGACCGGCGAGCGCGATAAGGACAAGCAGGAGCAGTGTGAAAACAGTCTCAAGCTGGCCGACCAGTTCTTCGCTGCCGGCGACTACGAGAGCGCCGGTATCTATTACCGCGAAATGATCGATTGCACGACGTGCAACTGTAACCCCGGCGACATCCTTCATGCAACCGATCAGCTACGTCTTGTGGAAATAAATCTCAAGATAAAGAACGAGAAGGACAAAGTCAACATAGCCTATCTTTTCGATATGGCTACGGCAGAGGACGGCGGCAGTATGCACGGCATATCGGCCTTCCTGCTGCGGAACGAGGGCGTTGGAGCCTACGCTTCCTTCCGCTCCAACAAGAACTTCTACTCTAATGCCAGGCGGCTATCTTATTACGACAGTACGGATGATGACACAGATACGCCGCTCGACCTGGACGGAAACGGACTGATTGATGAAAACGATGTGGATCCAAGGTTCAAAAGCAAATACGCGCTGACTCCGCTTGGCAATACACGCATCTCGTCATGGCTATTCTCCACCGGGATAACACACAAGCTGCTGCACTCCGAATACGGCGCCGGATTCATCTATGGTGGCATCGGTATCGGGGCAAACGGCATTGACGCAGAGTATAGCGTTAGCGAAACGGGATATGTCGAAAACAAATGGCTCACCAACGGGACGAAGAACCTCTTCCTCAGTCCCGAAGTAGGCGTCATCGCCAACGTATACGACTATTTCTCTGTCATGGCCGGCATTAAGTATCCCATATCCCTGACCTCTAACGAAGCAATAAAGACGAAGGGCTTGAGCGCAATGCTGGGAGTAGGAGTCAAACTCAAGTCGATAGCGCCACAGGATGGATACAGTCGCGCCGGCACTTACTTGGCTTACGTACTGGACTTGCCCGGCAAGGCAGGCCCGGACAGGCTGAAAAGTACGAATATCATAGGCCTATCAGTCGGTACCCTTTCTTACCACAAGATGGGAGTATACCTCTCGGCAAGGGTGAACCCGCTCTTGTTAGGCGGCTATGAATCAGGCATAGCCACAACACAGAACTATACCTATACAGGGGTTAGCGACTATGCAAACGGCTTTGTGACGGCGGGCTTCACATGGATGTACTTCTATGCAGGCATCGGACTTTCATACCAGAGGGAGTACAAACAATACCTGGATGGAGGCGTGGAGAAATGGGACGTCTCATGGAAATCATCCTCTGATGGAACCGAATACGAACCCGAAGCGGGATTCTGTACGGAATTCGGATTGAACCTGCGCCTCTTTGACCACCTGCTCTTACGTGGCGGCGTGACCTTCCCCGGCTTCAAGCTCAACAGCAAGAACAACGAATTTACGATGACTTCTACGAGGGTATTAGCCTCCTTAGGTATAGGTTATGTGTTTGGACCCAAATAAACTGTTAAGGATATGAATAAATTACTTGTTACCATCGCGGCCTCGGTATGCGCCGCAACCCTTTGGGCGCAGAAACCGGCTGTGGTAAGCTCCACAAGCAGCGCCCCGATAAAGATTATCGCCATGGGAGCCGATACATTGACGGATATACCCAATGCGCAGTTCCCCGTCGAACTGATAATATCAGGACTTTCTTTTGCAGGTACGGAGAACGAGGGCTTCATCGCAGCCGGAGAAAGGGGATACCTGCGCTTCAGGATACAAAACACCGGACAGGGCGAGGCCTACAACCTGCGCCTTTATACCTCGGAAACAAACGGTATCGCCGGCCTCAGGTACGACAACCATAAGTTCATCGCCAGGCAGTTCAAACCTGGTGAAACACGCGACGACTCCATCTTCATAGAAGCCCGCAACGACGTGCCTGACGGAAAAGCCGCACTCCAACTCATCCTCCGCGAAGCCAACGGGTTCCGAAGCCCCGCTGCCGAAACGTCCTTCTTCACCCGCCAGGCAAGCAGGTCTAATATAGACATACTCAGCCAGGACATCTTCTGGCTGAACGAACGGGAGATGCGTGTGCAGATGACACTCAAGAACACAGGCTCGTCAAACATGCGCGACGTGAAGGTGAACATCAACTATCCAAAGACCGTCTTCGCCAAAGGCGATAATGTGAGGACTCTCGGACTGCTCCGTCCCGACGAATCGACGGAAGTGGAGTATACCTTCGTCAAAAACCAGTATTTCAACGACAACGTCAGGGATATCTTCAAAGTAAATATCGAAGACGCCAACGGACAACAGCTCGGTATGCAACGCGAAATTGTACGTACATCGTTGGCGCAGGCCGGAGGAGGGACGGCAATCGCCGCGTCCAACAATATGCTCTCGGACGTCGACCTCAACATCCCCGTATCTGCCGGCGAGATCAAAAACGAACATGCCTACGCCCTTATCATCGGCAACGAGAAATACGCCGCTAACCAGGAAGTGCCGTTCGCTATCCGCGACGCTAACATCTTCCGCGAATACTGCGTCAGGACGTTCAACATCCCGCGCGCCAACGTCACACTGCTCAACAATGCGACGGGAAACCAGATGAAGAACGGTCTGCGCGACCTCGCACGCAAGGCCAGGTATGACCAGAGCGGCGAAGCCGAACTGATTATCTACTATTCCGGACACGGCATAATAGACAAAGACCGCACCGGCATGTCGGACGAAGAATTCGACCAATACCTCATACCGGTAGATGTCGTAGGGGCTGACGCCAGCCTCTCGGTAAGCCGTAAGGAGATTTACGCAGCGCTCGACGACGTGCCCTTCAAACGCGCCTCCATCTTCCTCGATGCCTGCAACGTCAAGGGAGACCGCGCCGTCTCTAAAGTGGCCAAGCATGATTGGAAAGGCAACGTCTTCGTCTTTTCCTCATCTTCGCCCAGCCAGACAGCAGGGCCCTACAATGAGAAGGGACACGGGCTCTTTACCTACTTCCTCCTTAAAAGCATACAGGAAAAGAAGGGCAAAATCGACTACCAGGACATGACCGAGAGAGTCACCTCCAACGTAGAACGGCAGTCCGATATGACCGGCAAGATGCAGAACCCGGAAATAATAACCTCCCCGCAGACCGGCGAAGCCTGGAAACGCTGGCGTTTGCCTGAATAACCAAGCTTGGAACCGTACGCAATTACAGACTATAATTGCGTACGATTCCAGCCTGTTACACAATAGCAATTTTTAAAAACACTCATAGACATACTAACAATGAAACTTCGAAATTATCTCTTAATCCTTACCCTCGCCCTATGCGGCCTCAGTAAGGTGGCTGCGCAAGACATCGGCGGCAGCATGATGGAGCGATTCATGGCGGGTAGGCAGCAGTTCCAAGGCGCCTTCGGATCATACGTCGATTCAATCAACCTGGCCTTTGCCGAATACCTGGCCAGGAACTGGGAATCGTTCAAGGTCGAATTTCCCGTACCTCCCCCGTCAAAGCCGGAACCGCTGGAGATTCCGGTATACGTCCCCGACAATACGCAGCCTGTGGAAACACCCGTAGTCGTCGAACCTCTGCCGGTTGACACTATCCTGCATGATGACTCTAACAAGGAAGACATGCAGACCATAACCGAAGACGCATTCGACATGCCGGGGGCGCCGACGATGGAGTTCTTCGGAACACCCGTCGCCCTCAACTACGTCAAAGCCGGCGACGCAAGGCTGGGAGGAACCGCCGAGAAACAGGTGGCCGACTACTGGAAACAGTTGTCCAAAACCAACTACTCTGCCTTCGTCTCCAGCCTTAACGCAAAGAGGGCAGCGCTCGGACTGGGAGCCTGGGGTGTCTACCGCCTGATCCTCGAATGGGCTAACACCTACTTCAGCGCAAGCAGGGAAAACGACAAGGCTGTATTCATCGTCTACATGCTCAACCAGGCCGGATACAAAGCTAAAATCGGCCGCGCACGCGACGAGCTGCTCGTAATGATAGCCTTCCGGCACACCATTTACGGCAAGTCATACATACGCTCAGGTAACGATTCTTACTATATCCTCTCCGACCGTACGCTTTCGGGCGTCCCCATAGCATCGTACAAACTCGACTACTCCCCAACGCTGTCGTACATTAACCTGCAAATGAATACCCCGCCGAAGCTGGTCGGCAATATCCGCACCGTAGAACGTACCTTCGGAGACAAGGTTTACGCCTTCAAATGCAACAAGAACATAGCCGACTACTACGATACATTCCCGCAGACCGAACTCTCCATCTATGCCGACGCCCCACTGTCGACGGTCGTGGAAGAAAGCCTCATGGCAGGGCTTAGGCAAGACCTTGAGGGAAAGACAACGGTCGAAAAGATTAGCTTTCTCCTGACATTCATCCAGAACGCTTTCGCCTACAAGACGGACGGCGAACAGTTCGGGCGCGAAAAGTTCTTCTTCCCCGAAGAAACAATCTTTTACCCCTACTCCGACTGTGAAGACCGGGCGATACTCTTCTGCCGAATGGTAAAGCTATTCTGCGGACTGGATTCCTTGCTGATCGAATACCCGACGCACGTCGCCTCCGCCGTTAAATCGGCCGAACCGGGCGATGCCATTATATATAATAATGAGCGGTACCTCGTCTGCGACCCTACCTACATCGGAGCGCCGATCGGCAAAACAATGAAAGGCTACGACAATGCAACAGCAAAAATTATAGCCCTCAAGTAAATTTTTTTTTCACCCTCTTGTCACAAAAACAAAATGACGCACATGTTTATAGTAGAAAGAAGAATTTCAATAGTAAATAAATTAAATAAACATCTAAAAACAATTTTCGTATGAGAACACTTATTTATTGCCTTATGGCCGGATTCATTCTAACGTTCGCATCTTGCGGAACAAGTAAGAAAGCTACCCTCGAAACTTTAGAGAAAAGCCCCGCAGACAGGAGAACAGTTCTGTTGGACGAATTGAAAAACAAAGCCTCCAAAGCGGCGCGCAAAGAAGAACAGCAGTACAAGAAGGAAGGTTACAAAAACTTCATCGGCGACCTTCCTATATCGAAGCAAATCGAGAACGCATGGGTAAAAACCATCGACATGAACACGCTCGGATACCCTGAGTACATCGTAGGCAACGCACAAGTGACGGCCGGTAACATAACGGCAGCCAAATCGCAAGCCCTGCACGCCGCAAAGGTGGAAATAGCAAGCCTCATGACTTCCATGATAGCTTCCCTTATCGAAAGCAGCGTAGCCAACAACGAAGTATCGCAAGGCGAAGCGCAGACGCTTAACAAACACCTCCAGGCAACAAAAGAACTCGTAGTAGCCGACCTCGGACAGGTAACAAAAGACCTCGAAGTATACCGCGACCTGCCCAACAAGAACGTACAGGTAATAACACGCCTGTCATACAGTTCGGCCCTCGCCCTCGAAGCCTCCCGCCGGCGCATGCAAAAAGAAATGCAAGCCGAAACGCAAGACCTGCACAACAAACTCGACAAAGTCTTCAACCTCGAAAGACTGAAACCGGAATCCAACACAAACGTCCCCATCGCCGACTAAATCCCTCCCCGTAGCGGCACACCCCC
>JAIRZN010000075.1 GCA_031267205.1 Tannerellaceae bacterium
AAAGCAACCGCACCGTATACCCCAGCCGCAACCTTGAACTCAGGCTCCATTACAAGAATATCCGCGAAGCGACCGTAAGGATATACAAAAGCGCGAGGAAGATAGAAGATACGCTCGGAGACAACGTCTATGCCGAAACGGACAATCGGGGGCGACCGGAGTTTGAGGCGTCGTTCGTCCTTGAGCCGAAGAACACGTATGCAGGCAACGACACCGTCCTGTCCGTCCCTGTCGGCGCTCCGGGATTATACGAATACACGGTCACGTCGCGCGGACTTACGCTACGCGCCGGGAATATTTTCAGCGTCTCGCGCTTAGCCGCCGTAGCCCGTTATACGCCGCAGGGACAGACGGAGGTGTTGGTGACGGATTACCTTAGCGGCAAGCCCGTCGGCGGAGCTTCGGTATATTATTACGGAGGATTGCGCCGCGCTCCCCAGCATACGGGTACGGTGAAGACCGACAGCGACGGGCTGGCCCTTATCCCCGCAGGGGAAGGCGTTCATGCCTGCCGGCCTGCGACAGGCGAAGACGTCATGTCGCCGCTTATCAGCCTCTATCCCTCAAGGAGAATTGATGACGCCAAGGCAACGACGCAAGTTGGACTGTTCACCGATCGCGGCATATACCGGCCCGGCCAGACAGTCTACTTCAAAGGCATAGCCTTCACCACCGACAGGGAAAACCCTCGCGCCGTGCCTAACAACCGGTTCGAGGTAACGCTGCGGGACGCAAATTATAATGAACTCTCGCGAAAATCTTTCACCAGTAACGCACTCGGATCATTCAACGGCGAATTTGTCCTGCCCGCCGGCGCGTTGACCGGATGGTTCACGCTCTCCTGTGGGAATGGCTCCACAAGCATTCAGGTGGAAGAATACAAGCGGCCTTCGTTCATGATCGACTTATCGCCCGTGACGGACGAAGTAGCCTTCGGCGACGAAATTACGCTACGCGGCAAGGCAGTGACCTTCTCCGGCGTCTCGCTTTCCGAAGGGACGGCCGCCTGGCGCATCATACGCCGTCCTTTTATGCTACGCCCAGCATACGGGACTTTGCGCGAGGAACAGGTTGCCGAAGGTAAGGCCGCTATCGGTCGGGACGGAAGTTTTTCGTTTACCTTCCGCCCTGAGAAAGACGGAAGCGGCGTATCGTTCCAAACCTACCATATAGCAGTCCGCGCTACCGACGGAAAAGGTGAAACGCAGGAAGCTACGGCGCGCTTTACGGTCGGCGACCGTAGCATAGTCCTCCTGCCCGACATCTCCGGCGCGATAGACAAAGACACGTCCGCCATAGTGATAGCAGCGCAAACGCTTAACGGGGAAGCTGTGGCGACGGACGGGACGTATGCCTTCATCCTGCTCGAAGATACGGGGACGGACGGCGAATATAGCGAAGCAGGTATACTGTCTCAGGGCGCGTTCGTGACGGGTGCGCCTCTGGCGAAAGGCGTACTCTCGCATCTTCCTTCGGGACGTATTCGTATGCGCCTGTCGGTTGCCGACGGCAAAGGCAGACCGGTAGAAGAACAGCGTGATTTTGTGCTGTACGGCCGCAAAGACAAACGCCCGCCCGTTTTCTCGCACATATGGATGCCGCCGGGCATTAGGGAGTGTTCGCCGGGCGAAGACGTAGAGCTAAGTTTCGGTACTTCCGACAAGGACGTATACCTGCTGTATGAATTATTTTCCGGAGGGAAAAACGTCATGCGCCGGCGCGTCGAACTGAGTGACGAGAACCGCACGTTCCACATCCCCTTCCTCGAAAGCTACGGCGAGGGTCTGACGGCCTCCTTCACATTTGTCAAGGAGGGCAAATTATACGCCCAACAGACAAACATAATGCGCAAACGTCCCGACCGCAGGCTCGCGCTCAGGCCGGAGACTATACGCGACAAGCTCCTTCCCGGAAGCAACGAGAGCCTGAGATTCAAGATAACCGACGCCACTGCGCTGCCCGTGACGGCTGAAGTATTGGCCGGAATGTACGACGCTTCCTTAGATAAGATACATCAGTTCGCATGGCGATTTGACCCGGTCGTACGCGCCGGCGTTTATTACGGCATGTTTAGCGGCGGCGAAGGCTTAAGCGTGCAATATAGCTCCGACGCGGCGCAGTATGACGGGAGTGCGGATATACCTTATTTTGTTTACGACCGCCTCGACTGGCAAGGGGCGTTGGATTTCCCCTCCCGCGCGTATCCCATGACAAGGAACAACGCTCTTATGGCAAGGTCGGCTATGGCGGCCGTCGCGCCTGAAGAGATGTCGGTCATGAAGAAAGACGCGGGCTACGCCGTAGACGATGCCACGCTGCGGAGAAGCGCGGAGATAGACGGCGACACGCCGCCGGCCGCATTGCAACTGCGCTCAAACTTTAACGAGACGGCCTTCTTCTTCCCTTCGATGTTGACGGATAAGGATGGTAATGTGACGATAAACTTCGTTCTTCCCGAAAGTAATACAACCTGGAAACTCCAGACTCTGGCGCATACTGCGGATTTGAAATACGGCGTCTCAACCCACGAGATAATAACACAAAAGCCGTTTATGACGCTCCCCAACCTGCCGCGCTTCATACGCCGCGACGACAGTCTGAGGCTTTCGGCGCAAATCATAAACCTTTCGGACGACGCCACTTCGGGCAACGCCCGCCTTGAGATATTTAACCCCGACGACGGGAAGCTGGTCTCGCCCCTGCAAGTACAGTCTTTCGCTTTAGACGCCGGCAGTACGACGACCGTAAGTTGGACGGTGACCGCTCCCGACGCCGCCGGCCTTGTCGGATGCCGTATCATAGCCGAATCGGAAGCCGGCAGCGACGGCGAACAACATCTGTTGCCCGTCCTGCCCGACGAGATAATGCTGACGGAAAGCGCGCCTTTCTACATGACCGACGAGACGGAGAAAGAGATAACGGTCGGCTCCGGACAGGCGTCGCCTCAAAGCAGGCCTCACAGCATGACGCTCGAACTAAGCGGCAACCCGGCATGGTATGCCGTACAGTCGCTGCCCTCCGTCGCGGAGCCGCATAATGATGATGCCGTTTCATGGTTCGCCTCCTATTACAGTCATATGCTTTCGTCCCATATAGCCGCCTCCAACCCACGCATCAAACAAATGATAGAGCTATGGCAGGCGCAGGCGGAAACGAACGTCACCCTGCGTTCCAACCTGGAGCGTAACAGCGAACTGAAAAACATATTACTCGAAGAAACGCCATGGACGCTGGAGGCGAAGACGGAAAGCGAACGCAAGCAACAACTATCGCTACTCCTGGACGTAAACCGCGCTTCCTATCTTCGCGAGACGGCCGTGCGTGAACTGCTTGACCAACAGCGCGAGGACGGTGGCTGGAGCTGGTTCAAAGGATTACGCCCCTCAAGGAGTATTACATTATATATAATGGAAGGTATGGCGCAGTTGGCGCGCCTGTCCGTAGCCGGATATACTCAACAGGAGAAAGAGATGCAGCTCAGGGCGCTCGGATATTTGGACAAAACGATACGGGAGGATTATGAGCTGCTACGCAAGTCTAAGGCTTCGACGGCGAACTACCTGCCGACGACCGAACAGTTGCAATACCTCTACGTCCGCAGTTCTTACCGCGACATACCCGAAGGCGACGCCCGCGAGGCCATCCGCTTCTACGCCGGACAAGCCGCAAAGCAGTGGACGAAAGCCTCGCTTTACGAAAAAGGTTTGATCGCCCTGCTGATGCACCGCAACGGCGACGATAAAGGAAAGGTCGCCGCAGGCATACTCGCATGGCTGCGAAAAACAGCGACTGTCTCCGCAGAAAAAGGTATGTACTGGGCGAATAATCGCAGCGAAGGAAACTCGCTGATCACGCCAATCGCAGTACACAGCCTCCTGACGGACGTCTTCCGCGCCTTAAGCAAGGATACGGACGAGATATACCGCCTCAAACAATGGCTGCTTACACAAAAGCAGACACAAAGCTGGGGCGCGGAGCCGTCGACGGTCAATGCCGTATACAGCCTGCTGTGCGACGGCGGCGACTTGTTGTCGGACACGAACCGGACGACAGTCCTTTGGGGCGACAAAACAATAGAAACCTCCGGCGCGGAAACGGCGGGATACATCAAAGAATCGGTAAACGCCAAAGATATTACGCCCGCCATGCATACCCTTACCCTGCGTAAAGAAGGAGACGCTCCGGCCTGGGGCGCCGTTTACTATCAATACTTTGAACCCGTCGGCGAAGTAAACAAGCAAGGAGGCGTCTTGAGCGTGGAAAAGAAGCTTTTCGTAGAAACCAACAGCGGCTCGCAGTTGCAGATAAGCCCCGTCGATGCCGACCGTCCTCTCAAAGTAGGCGATAAGGTGATCGTAAGGCTTACCATACGCGCCGGCCGCGACATGGAGTACGTCAGTCTGAAAGACCTTCGCGCCGGATGCTTTGAGCCTGTCGCGCAAAGTTCAGGCATCATGGCGGTAGACCGGCTCGCCTGTTATCACTCCCCAAAAGACGTGTCGGAGAATTTCTTCTTCGATCGTATGCCTGCGGGAACATACGTGCTCGAATACGCAGCCTACGTATCCCGTAGCGGACGTTACGGCGGAGGTATAGCAACGCTGCAATGCCTCTACGCCCCTGAATTTGTATCGCATACGGAAGGCAACGTTATTTTAGTGCAGGAATAAAGCAAATAAATCATAATATGTCTATCGAATACACAGGAACAGACAATCTGGAAGTAATGCAAAAAGCGGAAAACTACAATCGCTTCCTCCTGTCGCTTATCACAAGGCAGCATCTTGCAACCTCGTGCAATATATTGGATATAGGAGCCGGGATAGGCCTTTTCGCCGAAGCTATACGAAACGAAGGGTTTACCGTGCACTGCATTGAGCCCGACATGCGCCAGGCGACCTTACTCAGGAGCAAAGGCCTGCCCGTAAGCGCTTCCATCGACCAGGTCGCCGACGGCAGCTTTGACTTCATCTATGCCTTCAATGTCTTGGAACACATCGAAAAAGATACGGAAGAGCTGGAACTTTGGGCAAGTAAGCTTAAGCAAGGCGGCAAACTGCTGATATATGTTCCCGCCTTCAACCTGCTCTATTCAAGCATGGATAAAAAAGTGGGGCACTTCAGGAGATACCGCAGGCGGCAACTAACAAAGATGATACTTGAAGCCGGACTGACGCCCTGCGGTAAAGCCGAATACGCCGATAGCCTCGGCTTTTTAATAACGCTACTATATAAGCTTGTCAACAGGAAAAGCGGAAATATTGACGAAAAGTCCTTAGTCTTTTACGACCGCATACTCTTCCCACTAAGCAAAGCCGGAGACTTAGTCTTCCGTAAACTGTTCGGTAAAAATACGTTTATCGTCTCCGAAAAAGGCATAGCCGCAGACCGTCTGAACGATGAAACTAAATAAAACAAACAATGTTGAAGAAGGAAAAAGATATTTATTAACTTTGTGCTGCAATTTTGGGTTTTTAATTTTTAAAGTAAATATAAGATGAAACAGATTATTTTCGTTTTTATGGCTATCCTGTTAACCGCAGGCATAGCTTCGGCGCAGGACGATTCCGCCGCTTCCTTGTCGGTAACTGAAGATTCCCATGACTTTGGAACCATTAAAGAAAACGGCGGTAAAGTCTCGCACGCCTTCGCAGTAAAGAACGACGGCACACAGCCCTTGGTCATTACCCGCGTAATCGCATCCTGCGGATGCACATCCCCCGAATGGACAAAAGAACCTATCGCCCCGGGTAAAACAGGCGAAGTTCTCGTTACCTACGACCCGCAAGGCCGCCCCGGCGCATTTGCCAAAACAGTATCCATATACAGCAACGGCAAACGCGGAAGCCAGATATTGACAATACGCGGAGAAGTCAATTAGAACACCACCGGAGGAATCAATTAATGCTGCACACAAGGCAAATCACAACAATTCTCATTATCCTACTGCTTATCGGCAACTCCGCCTATGCACAAAAAGGTGCAGTAATTGGTTCGGACATGCAAACCTACGACTTCGGCTTTATCGCCGAAGCCGACGGTTTGGCAACACACAATTTCACAATAAAAAATACCGGCTCCGCAGCATTGGTTATCAACCGCATCACCGCCTCCTGCGGATGCACGCAGCCTGAATGGTCCAAAGCTCCGATAGCGCCGGGAAGTACGGGGGAAGTGAAGATCAGCTATGACCCCAAAGGCCGCCCCGGCCCCTTCCACAAAAGCATAACCATACACAGCAACGCCGAACGGCTAACCTTATACGTCAAAGGAACAGTTAAAAACCGTACAATAGAACTACCCGCAATCATCTATCCATACAGCATAGGAAACCTCAAGCTACAAACAAAAAACATCCGGTACAGCCGCATATACCCGGGCGAAACGCTCGAAGAAGTAATACTGATAAAAAACGAAGGAAACACCCCCCTGAAAATATATCCCACCAAAACGCCGGATTATATGACGGTAGAAATCAGTCCGGACACCCTTAAGCCGGAAGAAACCGGAGAAATATCCGTCTTGTTCCGTACCGACAAAGTCAAGAAAATGGGACGTATAGCCTCCTACCTCCCACTGTCGGTCGAAAGCGACGGGAAGAAAAAAACAGACGGCCTCATACACGTTGCAGCCAACATAATAAACAATTTCAGCCGGATCTCAGCCTCCGAAAAAGCAAAAGCCCCGGCAGCGCAATTCTCGCAAACACAGCTTGACTTCGGCAAACTGCCTGCAAAAAGCGGCAACATAATCTCCTTCATAGGCATCGGCGGCAAAGAATCGGAAAGCCTGACCATAACCAATACAGGACAATCGCCACTGCTCATTTACAGCGTCACATGCGACGACGAACTGATTGATATATCAGGCGGGAAAAGGGAATTGAAAACAGGAGCCTCATCCACCTACAAAATAAGCATCCGCCCCAAAAATATTAAAGCCAAATTGGAAGCGTTTATCCATGTCGTATCCAACGACCCCAACGGGCCGGTCAGACTGATAAAAGTAATCGCTGAAAAATAACCGATGGAACATCCCGAAAACAACGAGCAATACAAAGGACTCAAAGTAAACAAAGGCGTGACAAACATGCCGGCCATAAGCCCTTACCTGAAAAAAAGACTCCAACGCCGGCAATACACCGCCCCCGAATTTGTAGAAGGTATCCTGAACGGAAACATCACCATCCTCAGCCAAGCCGTAACACTGGTCGAAAGCTCCAAACAAGAACACCAGCAACTCGCGCAGGAAATTATAGAAAAATGCCTCCCCCACGCCGGAAAAGCCATACGCATAGGCATAACAGGAGTGCCCGGAGCAGGAAAAAGCACCTCCATCGACGCCTTCGGAATGTACCTGATTGAAAAAGGAAGCAAGCTCGCCGTCCTCGCCATCGACCCCAGCAGCGAACGCTCCAAAGGAAGTATATTAGGAGACAAAACACGTATGGAAGAACTGTCGCGCGAGAAAAACGCCTTCATCCGCCCATCACCCTCAGCCGGCTCACTCGGCGGAGTAGCCCGTAAAACAAGGGAAACTATCGTGCTTTGCGAAGCCGCCGGATTCGACACAGTATTCGTCGAAACAGTAGGCGTCGGACAAAGCGAAACCGCCGTACACTCCATGGTCGACTTCTTCCTCCTCATACAATTAGCCGGTACGGGAGACGAACTACAAGGCATCAAACGCGGCATAATGGAAATGGCCGACGGAATAATCATAAACAAAGCCGACGGCGACAATATGGATAAAGCCCGCCTCGCCGCCTCGCAGTTCCGCAGCGCGCTACACCTCTTCCCGCCCGCCGATTCAGGCTGGACGCCGAAAGTGTTAACATATTCGGGTTATTACAAAACAGGCATCCGCGAAATATGGGAGATGATAGACGAATACACCGCCCACACGAGGCAAAACGGATACTTTGAACATAAACGAAACGAACAGTCGAAATACTGGATGTACGAAAGCATAAACGAAACCCTGCGGAACACCTTCTACAACAACCCCGCCGTCGTCGCCATGCTGAAAACAACCGAACAACAGGTTTTAGACAATGAAATCAGCTCCTTCGTAGCCGCCAAACGTATGATGGACTGCTTTCTCGGCGCATAAAAGACAGTCAATCCCTTTTTTAATTCCTACGAAAAATATCCAACCACCCAATAAAGCGCAAAGCCCACATCCCTGATTCCGAGCCAACCTGCTTAGCCCAACCGACCATCTGCTTTCCCCAAGTCCCCATCTGCTTTCCCAAACGACTATCTGCTTAGCCCGAACGACTATCTGCTTAGCCCCGACGACCATCTGCTTGGCCCCGACCACCATCTGCTTGGCCCCGACCACCATCTGCTTGGCCCCCAATGACCATCTGCTTGGCCCCGACGACCATCTGCTTGGCCCCGACCACCATCTGCTTGGCCCCGACCACCATCTGCTTGGCCCCGACCGACTATCTGCTTGGCCCCGACGACTATCTGCTTGGCCCGAACGACTATCTGCTTGGCCCGAACGACTATCTGCTTGGCCCGAACGACTATCTGCTTGGCCCAAACGACTATCTGCTTTCCCCAACCGACCATCGGAAATCACCAAGCAACCATCGGAAATCACCAAGCGACCATCGGAAATCCCCTAAAGGTATAAATTCCCACGGTTTGAACTGCATAAAAAGATTGGCCGTTGTTTTGTGTACGACAAAGTTCCATTTCTACGCAACTTTGTCGTACACCAAACAACGGCCAATATGACGATTGCATCAATTAATAAGGCGCATCAATACCCAAACTCAGAGTCATCGTATATCCAGGGGGCAATCGAAATGCTTGCGGTTGCGTAAGTCTTCTGTGTGATGGTCATCTCACCGGAATATTCCTCCGCATTAATACCCGTATCAATAAACCCCGTAAGTTTTATCCTGTAATGGTGATTGCGTATGATTGCATTTTCATCATTTGAGTCCTTAATTAATATAATGTAATAACATTTACCGTCGACATAATGTTTTACATCCTCACTTACATAATAACCATCGAAGCCTGATTCTGTATTGTACAAAAGGCAGTATGCCGCTTTATGGGCTGTCTGGCTATCAGTAAAAAGCATTGTATTGTTCTCAGTACGTAACAGGTAAAACGAAGTGCCCGGAGTGATTGTTGCCGGATGAGTAATGTTTTCAAATGTTCCGAGTGATGAATTGTAATTAAAACTCTCGACAACATATTCAGGTTTAGGAACAAAGGTAGCTTCTATTGCAGCATGGGTGGTATTGTACTCATTAGGAACCTCAGGGATGTTTTCCGTGACATAAACCGCCTTAATTCCTGACAAGGAATTTAATACCGGTATGAACCCATACCCTCTATAAATGTAAGAATCATAAAATGAACTCTGATTATTTGGGGATATAACCTCGTTGTCATCTCCTGTCTGCTGGAATAGATAAAGCGAACGGTTTACATTTCCTACGTTGTATTTCAGGTCTTGAAGTGTTCCTGAGGCTAAATTCATAATAGAGGGGTCCTCGTAGTAGATCGTTACTTTGGCTACTGTCCGCTGGATAGTAATCGAAAAATGATTATCGCTTTCGCCAGAACCATATTGCGATGTCGTGGGGGAAACATTGGGTCGAATAATAAAAATAGAGGAATTGTCAGCCGCGTTTGTCATAACGTATCCGGTTGATGCATCCACTAAATTACTCAATTTGTCGATATTCGTTGGTGGCGTACCCTCCCCTAAATCGTAGACAAGGTTGGAATAATAGATGGCATTGGGATAATGAGCATTGCCTGAAGGATTTATCAAGCTACGTATATCACTTTTCTGCTTAGCATTGGCGATAACAAGAATACGCTTCTGGCCTGAGGTCAGCATTACTGTTGGCGATGTCAGCGTATTATCTACGTCGATAGTCGTATCTACACGCAACCGGCCGGAATCGCCCATATCATAAACCAACAACCGTATATCCGTCACCTTGGTAGTTTCGTTCTCATCGGTCAGCATGTCGCTGCGGGTATCGGGTTCGCCGCTTACTTTGAAGGTGAAGGTGGCATACGTCGGTTCGCCTTCTTCTGTTAGGGGGAGATTTTGTGTTTCTACCGGCAGTTCGTTCGAGGTACAGGCTGCGAGTCCGGCTATTGCAATAGCAACCGCCATGGTCCATTTCATTGTTTTTGTTCTCATATACATCAGATTAAAATTAAAAATTTGCATAGATTGAATTATTGTTAGTTGTTTAGTGCCTATTTTGGCATGTATGATCGAAAACGTTCGTTTTCTGCCGACGCGAATATAACACAATAACAGATATGTTCGCAAAACAAAGGGCAACTTTTTTTCTTAATCTCACGCTTGGCCCAAGCGACCATCTGCTTAGCCGGAACGCCACTCTGCTTTCCCCGAAAAGGAATAATATAAGGATATTGGATTGAAAACAAGAGGGAAAAACCAAATTATTTTTCAACTATTTATTGTTTTTCCATAAAATTGGACTTATCTTTGCATCCGGGTCGGAATAATACATAAAAAGGCGATAAAAATGGTTTGTGTGCTAAAAATAGTTCGCGGAATGTTTGGCAGGGTGAAATATTTTGCCAACACACACACACACACACACACACACACACACAACGCGCGTAAGTAACGCAATTTATTCCTATCATCCAAATTATTTAAACTCTATATCCAAGACACCGGCTTGTTCCCGTAATGTGGGGACAGGCTTTTTTGTGTTTTCTATTTTGAGAGAATACCAATCTTTTATTTATCAACTTTATTAAATCAATTTCTGTATGAAAGAAAGATGTAGCACATTTTCTTTACGCAAATTACCCTTGACGCTTTTGAAATTAGTGATTACGGCAGCCTTTTTGCTGGCGAACGCTCTACCGGCAATGGCGCAGACAGGCGTAAGGGTGAAAGGCGTTGTAACTTCCGAAGCCGACGGATCGCCTCTAATCGGGGTGAACGTTGTGCAAAGGGGTACCACCAATGGCGTTGTTACCGATATCGACGGTAACTATGAGTTAACTGTGCCTCAAGGCGCGCAGCTCGACTTTTCTTATGTGGGTTTTTTCAACCAGCAAATAACCGTTGCGGCCGGGAGAACCAGTTATAACGTGATACTGAGGGAAGACTCGCAGTCGCTCGAAGAAGTAGTGGTTATCGGCTATGGTACGGTAAGGAAAAGCGACTTGACGGGAGCTGTTTCTTCTATAAAATCCGAAGAACTACAGAAATTGCCCATGACCTCTATCGATCAAGGTATACAGGGCCGGGCTGCGGGCGTGCAGGTAACGAATACATCGGGCGCTCCGGGTGGGCAGGTTTCTATTCGTGTTCGTGGAGGCAACTCGCTTTCAAGCAGTAACGAGCCTTTGTACGTAATAGACGGATTCCCTATCTCGGCAGGATCTATGGCACAGGGTACGAACAATAGCTCTCTGGCGAATAATGCGATGGCTACTATCAATCCGAATGATATTGAATCTATCGAAATTCTGAAAGACGCATCTGCTGCCGCTATCTATGGTTCGCGTGGCGCTAACGGAGTTGTACTTATCACTACCAAACGCGGTAAAACGGGGAAGGTTAAAGTAACGTACGATGGATATGCAGGTACGCAGAAGATTGCTAAAACCCTCGATTTTATGAATGGCGAGGAATATGCTACCATGTCTAACGTAGCGGCCGCCAATGCCGGACTGGCTCCTATCTACGGCGGAGCCAACGATAGATGGAAAGAACCTTCTTACTATCGCAACAATGATACCGACTGGCAAAACCTGATTTTCCGCGACGCCCTTACACACAGTCATCAGGTAGGTATAAATGGAGGTTCGGACAATACGCAATATGCTATTACCGGAAACTTCTTCTCGCAGGAAGGGATTGTGCTTAATTCAGACTTCAACCGCGGATCACTACGTGCGAACTTCGACTCGAAAGTGTCCGAATGGGTAAAAGTTGAAAGCTCGCTGACTGCCAGCCGTACTTTTTCTAATGTGACAACATCGGAGAGTGACGGATCTGGTAGTGGAGTAATCAATGGCGCTATTGCCATTCCTCCTACGATGCCGGTATATAATGAAGACGGGAGCTTTACTACCCTCAATCAAACGCCTTACGGCGTAACAAGCGCTAACCCTTATTCACTGGCTTTGCTGGCCAAAGACCAATCTACCATCGACCGCGTCTTAGCCAATATAAGCGTATAGGATAAAGCGTTTAGGTCGCTGTAATTTTGAAAAAAATGCTACCTTTGTGGCATGGAAAAACGAGATAAATTTGGAGGAGTGAATTCAATAACATTCAACAGATATTTTCAGACC
>JAIRZN010000167.1 GCA_031267205.1 Tannerellaceae bacterium
ATTACCACCGAGAAACTGGAGCATGATATATCAGCATTCGGTAAGAAGTTGGAAGCAGGGTTGGTTGTAAATCCAGTGAAAAAAGAAAGAACAGCAGGGCGATAGCAATCGGTCGGCACACTGTACTCGCTATACTTAGTGTAGCGGGTGTTGCACCCAAAGGAAGTATCAACGCTGCTGCCAGAGTTTAACCGCAGCGACCCCGATGGGCTTTTAAAGAAAAGCCGTAGCTTATTAGGGCATTTTTTTCACGCATTACTCCGTAAAGCTAAAAATGCCCCAATAAGCCGATGGGCTTCGCCCCTCTGGACACCCCTTTGGCGGTCTTTTCGACCGCAGTCGGCACGCCGACTATTATAAAATCTAAGTCAATAATTAAATCGAAAGAATATGGGATTTGTCGTACTACATATACAAAAGCCGAAAGGAAACGATGCGCGAACTTCGGCACATATCGAGCGGACGGTCAATCCTGCCAATGCCGACCAGACCCGCACCTGTTTAAACGAAAGGCTGATTGAGTACCCCGACGGAGTGAGCAATACGGCACCGCATTGAGAATGCAGGGATATTTACCTGAACACAAAGGTATATTCCAAGAACGAAACATCAATACCAAGCCCTGCGGTTTTTACGGAAAATCTTCCACACCTCCGCTATGCTTCGGGTAGTATTTTCCGCAAAAGTGTTGCCTTATTCGTTCTTTCCATAAGAGGGGTGTTTATCAGATAAAAAGGAAAAATATATAATCGCAATCCCAAAGAAATTGCTTACCTTTACAGCCGAGTTATTTGATAGTATTGCACCGCAAAACGCTGAAATAAGAACGGTTGCCAAATCGTTACCCCAGCCTCTCCGAAAACCGACTAACATTCTGTTAGTAAGTGAATAACATTTGATTTGTTTGTGTTCAGGTAGAACAACACCTTGAATGTGCTTCGCATAACTCAAATTATTAATTTCAAAATTATCAACCATTGAGTTATTTGCATGTAAGCAAAATACGGCCAATCGGCGTAAAGAAAACTTTTGACGACTTTTTCCGGTTATCTATATTATCTTTGTCATCGTAAGACAAGGTTAAATCAAACAACCACGTACAAAGTAAAGTTTTACATCAAGCGTCCAACAATCGTTTACCCAATAATGATAGAAGAAAAACGGTAATGATTTAGTAACTGAACTCTGTCTAAAAAGGATATTTCCCTGTCCTTTCCCGTCCTTATCAACCTGTTTTGTTTTAATTAAAAATGCTATGAATCAGTTAGTTTGCTCTATCTTGCTTGGATTTGCTTTTGGATGTTTCTTTCCGCTGCAAGTCCTCGCTCGCTGCGCTCGTTCCGGGCTTTCCGCTACTATCCCTCACGCGAACGCGAAGGCCGCCCTTCCGCGATAAACCGTCCCTCTCCCTCCAAACGCCGCTTCCCAAGTCGTCATAACCGTTACAATTCCCTCAATCGCAACGTTTCAACCAATCATAACCGTTACAATTCCCAGAATCGCAGCAATTCAACCAATCATAACCGTTACAATTCCCAGAATCGCTGCGATCCGACCAATCATAACCGTTATGATTACCCCAATCGCTGCAATTCTGCAAATCATAACGGTTATGATACAAATACACAATCGGCACGGGTTACAAGCTTGCGCCCGGCGGATGACAGCGCCTGCCTATAAGGCCTGCCGTATCGCTAAGGCTCTTTGCGTGAGGGATAGCAGCGTAAAGACCGGAACGAGCGTAGCGAGCGAGGACTTGCAGCGGATAGCCCGACCCCCGGCAGGGGGGCACGCCCTGATTATTCTTTTCTTTATTGTTTGGCGGGGGAGGATGATTTTTTTTCGGAGGGGATGATTTGGTTGATTTGGGCGAGGATGGTTTGGGGGGGGAGTTGGGTGAGGCAGGCGTAGTCGTGGCGGTGGCAGGGCTTTTGTCCGTAGATGGAGCAGGGACGGCAGGGGAGGTTGAGTTGGATGGCGTTGGCGGGGTTTTGGTGGTATCCGTAGAAGCCTGCGTTGGGGTGTGTTGCGCCCCAGATGGATATGACGGGGGTTTGGACGAGCGAGGCGAAGTGCATGTTGGCGGAGTCCATGCTTACGAGGAGGTCGAGGTGGCTGATGAGCGATAGTTCGGCGTCGAGCGAGTAGCGTCCGGCGGCGTTTATGACGTTGTTGTGGCGTGCGGCCCATTCGTTGAGGGTTTGTAGTTCGTTGCCGCGTCCTCCGAAGAGTATGATGGTGAGGTTTTCGCGTGTGGCGAGGGTGGCGACGACTTGTTCCATGAGGTTGAGGGGGTATATTTTGCCGGCGTGGCGGGCGAAGGGTGCGATTCCTATCCATGCGTTTTGTTTGTTGTTGAGGCCTTGGATTGGTGGGAGGGGAGCGGGTGGGCGGCCGTCGAAGAGGTTGCCGAAGGTGTCGGTGCAGTTTAGTCCGGCGGCTTTGAAGACGTCGGCGTAGCGGTCGATGACGGAGCGTATGGGTTTGAGGGTTTTTTTGCCGGCGGGGGCTGTGAGTTGGAGGCGTTCGCGGCGCGCTTTGTTGAGGGCGTAGACTTTTTTGCCTTGTAGGCGGAAGAGGAGGCAGATGATTTGTGTGCGGAGGACGCGGTGGAGGTCGAGGGCTATGTCGAAGTCGTGTTTGGAGTATGCGCGGGCGAAGCGTAGGAGTCCGCCGAGTGTTTTTTCGGCGCCGAAGGTGTTTATGCCCATCATTTCGATGTTGGGCGGGCGGTTGATGAAGACTGGGATGAGGAATACTTGTGTGAGGACGGTGAAGGTGTCTGCGGGGTTGGCGCGTGCTGCGGAGTAGATGACGGGGATGGTCATTGCTACGTCGCCTATGGCGGAGAGCCTTATGACGAGTATGCGGGCCATTATTTGGTGGTGTAGAGGATGGGGTTGAGTTCGGGGTCGTTGTACATTTTCATTTGCTTGTAAACTTTCATGTACTTTTTGCCGGCGGCGATGTCGTTGAGCAGGGTGTCGAGGGCTGTGGAGAGGTCGGCTTTTTGTTCGTTGAGTATGGCGAGCCGGTGTTGGCAATTTGTTTGGTGTTCCGGCGTGGCGTCGTTGCGGGTTGTTTCGCAGTTCATGTGATAGATTTTGAGGATGAGAATGGAGAGGCGGTCTACGGCCCATGCAGGGCTTTCGGTGTTTATGTCGGCGTTGGGTTGTGGAGTGGCGTTTTTGTAGAGGTTGAGGAAGTAGGCGTCGATTAGTTCGACGAGGTCTGTGCGTTCTTGGTTGGACTTGTCGATGCGGCGTTTTATGGTCAGGGCGTCGTTGGGGTTTATTGCCGGGTTGCGGATGATGTCTTCGAGGTGCCATTGTATGGCGTCGATGTAGTTTTTGAGGTAGAGGTAGTATTCTATTGTTTTAAATGTGTAGGGGTTGTGTATTGGGGCGTCGACGTTGTCTGTTTTGTGGTAATCGGCTGTTGCTTGTTTGAAGATTGCGGCGCTGAGTGCGCTGAAGGATGTGCGGGTGGTTTTGTCCGGCGAGTTATCCGGTTCGGATGCGTTTATATCTCTTATGCGCATTGCGACTCTTTCCATGAGCCATTTGGGGGTAGAGGTTGCGCCGCATACACCGACGTGTTTGATTGTGCTTGGCAGGGGGTGTTCGATTTCTCCGGCGTGCGAGATAAAGATGCTGTTGGGGTTTGCTTTGAGGCATTCTTCGAAGAGTACTTTGCCGTTAGAGCTTTTTTCGCCGGCGACGAAGTAGATTATGTCGTGCCTTGAGGCGAATAGTTTGATTCCCGGCAGGCGGTTGGCTACTTGTCGGCAGATGGTGTCGGAGAATTCGAAGCGTACGCCTTCTGTGATGCGTTGTTTGATGGCGTCTACGATGTGTAGGAATCCGTCTACCGACTTTGTTGTTTGGGAGAAAAGTATGATGTTGCGGTTGAAATCGAGCCTGTCTAAGTCTTCCGGCCCTTCGATTACGATGGCTTGTCCTTCGGTTTGTCCGACAAGGCCGTTTACTTCGGCGTGTCCTTGTTTGCCGTAGATGACAAGTTGTGCGTTGTCGCGTTTTGTTTTCATTTCGAGGAAGCGTTTGTGTATTTCCTGTTGCAGGCGTAGGACTACGGGGCAGGTGGCGTCGATGATTGTTATTCCGTTGGCTTTTGCGAGGCGGTAGGTGAGGGGCGGTTCGCCGTGTGCTCGGAGGAGGACTTTTTTGTTTCGGAGGCGTGTAAATTCGTCGTATTTGATGGTGTGCAGTCCAAGGACTTTGAGCCGTTCCACTTCTAAGTTGTTGTGCACTATATCGCCTAAGCAATACAGGGCGTCCGGGCTAAGCAATTCACGTTCCGCGCTCTGGATTGCGTTAACTACTCCGAAGCAAAAGCCGGAGGCCTTGTCTATTTCCACTTCGATCATGATGCAGGGGGTTATTTGTTGGCGATAGCTGCGTATTGTTTCAGGAGCCAGTTTTTTTGTTCCCCTATGCTCATTTGGGAAGTATCGAGGGTCAGGGCGTCGTCGGCTTTCTTTAGCGGGCTATCGGTGCGTGTAGAGTCGATCAGGTCGCGTTTTTTCACGTTTTCCAGGACTTCGTCGAAGGTAGCCTGTTCGCCTTTGGCGAGTAATTCGTCAAGGCGTCGTTGTGCGCGTATTTCTGGGGTAGCCGTGACGAATATTTTAAGCTCTGCATGTGGGAAGACCACCGTCCCGATGTCGCGTCCGTCCATCACTACGCCTTTGCGCCGGCCCATGTCCCGCTGTTTGTCTACGAGTTGGCTGCGCACAAACGGCAGCGCTGCGACGGAGCTTACGAGTGCGGCTACGGGCATATTGCGTATGTCCCTCTCGACGTTAAGGCCGTTGAGGTAAGTTGCGGTACAGGCGCCTTCGCCGTCGGCCCGGAAGTCTATACTGATGTTGGGAAGGGCTGCGCGCAAGCCGGTTTCGTCTATTTCGCCGTTGTGACACAAGCCGTTCTGCAGGGCGTATAAGGTTACGGCCCTGTACATGGCGCCGGTGTCGATGTAGGCGTATCCTATTTCTTTGGCTAAGCCTTTAGCCATTGTGCTTTTGCCTGCGGACGAAAGCCCATCTATCGCTATGATTATCTCTTTCACGCTGAAGTTTATTATGTTGTTTTGTTCGCTATCGGAAGAGCCGCTATGCCGTACAGTCCGCATACGGCCGTCCAGACCGATTGTGTAGTGTGCACGACGAGGGCGAAAGCGGCTGCGTCAGTCTCCTTCACGCCAAAGCACATCAGTGATGCGATCACCATAAAATGCCACGGCCCTATTCCCCCCTGTATAGGTACAGCTACGCCTATGCTGCTCATTGTGAAAGCGAACAGTCCCGCCACAGGCCCCAGTTCGCGCGTGAAATCAAAGGCGTAAAAGGTGACGTAAAAGAATAGGTAATACAGCGCCCATATCATGACGGTCTGTAACAAGAAAAGCCATTTGCGTTCCATCAGCCATAGGCTTCTCATACCCTCCCAGACGTTCGACAGCAGCCCTTTGGCCTTTTTCACCAGCGAAAGATGAGCGAGCCGCGTAAAAGTAAACCATACGGCTACGGCGACGATAAGGCATGAGAGCAGGATCCAGAGCACGCTGCTGTCGTCGGGGGCCGTGATCATCAGTTCGGGATTCCGGGCGAAGAAACTCTTGAAGAAGCCGAAGTTGAAGACGAAAAGGAAGAGCGTCATAGCGCCTACGGCGAAGGTATCCGTGACACGGTCGATTAGCAAGGTGCCGAGCAGTTTGGGGAAGGATATTTTCTCATACTTGGTGATAATGCCGCAACGCCATACTTCGCCTACGCGCGGGAGGACGAAATTGATGGCGTAGTTCCCAAGTACGGCGTAGATAAGGTTCCTCATCCGGTAACGCTGCCCTAAAGTGTCGATGAGCAGTCCCCAGCGCCATCCCCTGACCATATTTGCGGCGAGGCCGAATAAAAGGGAAAAAAGGATGATGTCATAGCGTACGCCCCGTTTGACGACGCCCCATATGTCGGAGAAATCCATTTTACGATACAAAAACCAGAGCAGCAAGCATCCCAGCAGCAGGGGCAGGAAGATCTTGACTATGTTGTTCAGTACGCTCTTAAATCTCATGTTAGTGGAATAATTTAATAATTTATAGTACTTTTGTCCACCTGCAAAGATAGATAGTAATATTTTCAAAACAAAGAGGAGGAACAGAAATGATGAAACCGGTAAGGCCAAAGAAAGCGTTAGGGCAACATTTCCTGAAAGACCTGCAAATAGCCGAACGCATTGCCGCGACATTGTCGGACTACAAACACCTGCCGGCATTGGAGGTCGGCCCGGGCATGGGCGTCCTCACCCGCTACCTGGCGGAGGCCGGGCATAACCTCACTGTTGTAGAGCTTGACAGGGAATCGGTACGCTATCTCGAAGAACATTTCCCATCTTTGAAAGGACGTATCATTGCAGACGATTTCCTGCGGTTGGAACTCTCCACCCTATTTACTTCCCCCTTTTGCGTGATAGGTAATTACCCCTACAATATTTCAAGCCAGATATTCTTCAAAGTACTGGAGTACAAAGACCGTATTCCCTGTTGCAGCGGTATGTTGCAGAAAGAGGTAGCCCAGAGGCTGGCTGCCGGTCCCGGTAGCCGGACATACGGCATACTGAGCGTGCTTCTCCAGGCATGGTATGATGTGACCTATTTGTTTACGGTGAGCGAGGACGTGTTTGAACCTCCGCCGAAAGTGAAAAGCGCCGTTATCCGGATAGTACGGAACTCGCGAACGGAACTGGGATGCAACGAAACGTTGTTCAAGGCGGTTGTCAAAACGGCCTTCAACCAACGGCGCAAGACGCTCCGCAACTCGATGAAGCCGTTGCTGGGGAAAGATTGCCCCCGCTATTCGGAGCCCGTTTTCGACAAACGCCCGGAGCAACTTTCCGTAGAACAATTCGTAGAACTCACATTATTAACCGAGCGCTGCCTTGAAAGCGCAAACAGACAACAACAATGATCGAACCGACAAAAGATTATATAGAACAGCTCAGGAAAATCATCGAACAGAAAGATGATGAAACGGCAAAAAAACTTCTTTTCGATTTACACCCCGCCGACATCGCCGAAATATACAGGGAACTAAACCTGCAGGAAGGTATCTACCTCTACCTGCTCATGGAAGACGAACAGGCGGCCGACGTGCTGGTAGAGCTTGACGACGAAGATCGCAAGAAACTGCTCAAAGAACTGTCGAGCGAACTGATCGCCAAACGCTTTGTCGGCAATATGGAGACCGACGACGCCGTCGAACTCATGCGAGACCTCGACGAAGACATCCAGGAGGAAGTCCTCTCGCATATCGGAGACGTAGAGCAGGCCGGCGATATAGTCGACCTCCTCAAGTACGACGAAGACACAGCCGGCGGTCTGATGGGCACCGAAATGATCGTAGTAAACGAAAACTGGAGCATGCCGCAGTGTATCGACGAAATGCGGCGACAGGCAGAAGAGATGGACGAGATATATTATGTATACGTTATCGACGACGACGAGCGCCTCAAGGGCGTGCTCCCCCTGAAGCGAATGATTACCAATCCCTCCGTATCCAAAATAAAGCATGTGATGAAGAAGGAGCCAATCTCCGTCCACGAAGGCGACAGCATAGAGGAAGTGGCGCAGGTAATCGAAAAGTACGACCTTGTAGCCCTTCCCGTCATCGACAGCATAGGCCGGCTCGTAGGGCGAATAACCATAGACGACGTCATGGAAGAAGTGCGCGAACAGCACGAACGCGATTACCAGTTAGCCTCCGGTATCTCGCAAGACGTGGAAACATCCGACAATGTCTTCCAGCAAACAGCCGCCCGGCTCCCCTGGCTGCTTATCGGCATGATAGGCGGGCTTAGTAACTCCTTCATACTGGGAGGATACGAAAGCGGCTTTGCCGCCAACCCTAAGATGGCGCTTTTCATACCACTGATCGGGGGAACAGGCGGTAACGTGGGAATACAATCCTCAGCTATCGTCGTGCAAGGATTAGCCAACAACACCCTCAAAGCCGGCAACATCGTCACGCAGGTAATGAAAGAATCCGTCGTCGCCCTCATCAACGCCAGCATGATAAGCCTGATTGTCTTTGTCTACAACTACTTTACGCTCGGAGACAGGGGCATCACCTCCTCCGTATCGCTGAGCCTCTTTTCCGTCGTCATGTTTGCAAGCATCTTCGGCACGCTGGTTCCCATGACTCTCAATAAGCTGAAGATAGACCCCGCCCTCGCTACCGGCCCCTTCATCACTATTACCAACGACATCATCGGCATGATGATCTATATGTACATCGCCTCGCTGCTCATATAAGCAACTGCTTCAGGAATACCTCCCCCGCCGAATCCACCCATGCGCGGAAGGAAGAGTTGTCGGTAGGACAGTTAGGAATGAAATCAATCAGCTTGTCTATATCGAAGCTCTCGGAAGTTATGCAGTAACCGGTAGACGTGGCGTCCATGGCGTTTACCTCCTGCTCCACGTGCGCCGGTATCACAAGCGTGGGCTTATTCAGGTAAAAGGCTTCGCAGATAGACTCGAACCCTGCGGTCGATACGTAGCCCTTGCAACCGGCCATGTAACGGACAAACTTGGCGTCGTCGATAGTGAAAAAAGTCAGGCTATCGTCAACCTTCCACTCCTCAGGCGCTCCCTTCTTATCCCAGAAACAATAAAGCCTGACCGAAGGATGACGTTTATGCCACGCCATCACCTCCCCCTCGTAGCCGGCGTTAAGCATATAGATAAGTACATAATCGCCCTCCGTAGGACAGGATTCAAGTATCTCCTTCCTCAGCAAGGGCGGGACAACCGTAATCTGCTCGTCGGCGTGGTCACGCATAGGGTAAAACGACAGCGCCAGGTTGCGCGCAGCTCCCATATTATTCATAAGCACATGAAGGCGCAGCAACCGCAAATCATAGCGATGCCCTTTGCCGAACCGGTAATCGGGGTGATTGAGCAGGAACTGATGCCCGATATGCACGAAAGGAATCTTCAACAAATAAAGGAAGCGGGTAAACCCGGACAACATCTCGTAAAAGCATACCACTACGTCGGGACGGTGCAGGGAAATATGCCTGTGGATAAAACGGATGCTGTTCCGGTACTTGCTTAACTGTTTAATGTCTGTATTGAAGAGGATGGAACTAAGTAAATCGACCTGCTTGTTGTCTTTCCTGTATTTAAACGACAGGGTAGGGAAAGGACAAACCTCGCAACCTATCTTCTCCCTGAAGAAAGAAGGCGTCGCCCTCCCGCCGCTCTCTCCCAGCAGGGCTTCAACTACCTCGTGACCGTTACGCCTCAG
>JAIRZN010000035.1 GCA_031267205.1 Tannerellaceae bacterium
AAGTTCAGTATAAGACTCGTTTCCGCGTCTGATCTCCTTCCACATGCCGATGAAAGACTTGTAGAAATCGCCGACATTTTCCGTGGGATGGTCGGGATATTCCGGGACTTCCGGCTCAGCATGGACCTCGACGTCCTCAATCTCCTCGACGTCCTTGTCCTTGTCGCATCCCCCCGCCGCTAATAAGAGGGCTAAGAGGGTAAGGAATAATAGCTTGTTGTTCTTCATAACGTCCGCCTACTCCTCCAGGCGTTTAAAGATACGGAACCTGATTGCTCTCATACTATCATCTTTTATGCCCTGCACGTAATCCAGCCGTAGAGTGTCGGTACCGAAGAAAGTATATCGGTGGATATATTGCTGCAGACCACTATTGATAGTGTAATAGAAATATTCCTCATCCGCTAACCAGTCCGTTGCCGGCAATGAACCAAATAAGGCATTACCGTCTTCGAAAAACTCATAGATGGTGCCATTCTGAATTATGTCACTGTTGTACAAGGAATCAACATCGGGGTATCCCGTTCCATGGAAAAATATCTGCCATTGTCCGATGAAAGACTTGTAGAAATCGCCGACGTTTGCGTCGGGATAGTCGGGATAGTAGGGGTAGCGGGGAGGTTCCGGAACTTCGGGTTCATCCGGAGCTTCAGGGGTTTCGATGTTTACAATCTCCTCGACGTCTTTGTCCTTATCCTTGTCCTTGCTGCATCCTCCCACCGCTATCATGGAGGCTAAGAGGAGAATCGGGAATAATAGTCTGTTTTTCTTCATACTTAATTGTTTTTTTAATGGATTAATATGTAATTGCCAACGAAGGCGTCACAAATATAGCTGTTTTTTCTGTTTTATTCCTTGTTGCCCTCCACGGAGTGCGGGGAGGGCTATTAGACAGGTTATTTCAGTACGATCCGGTGAGTGTCGAAGACGCCGTCTCCGATTTCAAGCTTGAGCAGGTACACGCCGTTGGCGATGGAACCGAAATCAAGCGTCCCCCCCTCAGCGGCGATGCGTCCGCTTGCAACAAGCGCGCCCGTCGACTGATTATATAATGTATAGGCGATCGTCCCCTGAAGCGCGGCAACGACAGCCGAGTTGTCAAGCCCCGACGGCTGAACCGACAGTTGCTTGCCCGCGTCGGTAGATACGGCGTAGCTGCTGCTGACGCTTACGGTCATTGTAGTATACGTTCCCGGACTGGTGCAGGAGCTTGTCGAGCGTACGCCCACCGAGTACGTTCCGGTTGCATTGAAGGTGACGGTGCACGTATGCCTGTAAGGTGATGTAGTCACCGTATTCGGCGACACAATCCATTGGTAATTTCCCTGGTTGGCCGGGAAAACAGGCTCCGCAGTATACGACGCGGTATTGCCCACGCGCGCCGAAGACGGCCCGTTGACGGATGTGACCCTCGGCGCGCCGACATCTACGATTCTCGGTATCACATTTATCGTAGCGCCCGACTGTGTGACGGTTGCCCTAATTGTTTCGCTTGTGGCCGTGCTGGAGGGGGATCTCTGTACGGTGACGGTATTTGTCCCCTGCCCGCTTACTATCTGTAATGCCCCGACATTCCATGTTACCGTAGAAGATGACCCGACGGCAGGCAAAGAATACGTTACCGTTCCCGTGCAGGGCACAAGAGACAGCCCGGAGATTTTAACCAGTGAATTGAGGGTCGTTGCCGACGATCCTGTCGGGTTCAACCAATTGCTGAGGCGGGTATCATTCGTGCCGCCTCCCGTCCAGGATATGTCAAAGCGACCGAAAAACTTAGTTACTGGGGGGCAAATATTTGCTCCTCCATGCAACTGCCCAATCACACGTTTATCCGTGTTAAATAAAGGTCCTCCCGATGAAGCACTTTCTGCAGTTCCATTATCAAGTACTGCTTCCCAATGAGTATTCACGGGAGACACACAGGTGTTACTCCACTGCATAGAACTGGAGTTAGAAATCAATGGATTATTATCAAAAGATATTTTCATCGGGGTACCTTCAGGGTGATGGATAATTGTACCGGTAGAAGATACGCTACTGCCCCTATCCCATCCCAAAAACGTAATCATAGCATCAACTGTAGCTTGCCTTAATCTAAGCAGGGCAAAATCAGAGTTTTGCCATGCAGCCCGGAAGTCTGCCTGATTGTAAGAAACCGAATTACCACAAGTTTTATGCAGAAACTGAAATGTCCAGGAGGCCGGAGCATTTTTTTCCGAAGTACTTAATGAACAATAAGGCTCTTCAATGTCTATACAATGGAAAGCCGTCAAAAGGTAGGGCGCATAATCCTGGCTTGTGTTGTTTATTAAAGACCCGGAACACAAGGCTGTACCATTCGAGAGAAGGATGCGCGCTACTGCGTTGGATTGAGTACTCCAGGCAGAATAATTACAGACATCGTTATGGCAATTCAACAGTGTTACTCCAACTTCGCCGTCTTCCGCAGGGAAGGTGTTCCTGTACCCATGAACCACCCGTGAAATGCTTAATAGCGATTGCTCTTTTGCCGTAGCAGGCTCGATCAACTGTATAACCACATCCTTCCCTTGAATCGGAATGGTACTGAACATCCCATTCGTTATGTTCTGGTCGGCAGTAACAGAGCCGTATACCATTGAACCGTCCGAACTGAAGATGTATAACTCCGCCTTGGGCGACAATGTCATCTCCGAGAAAACGAAGTTAAGCGAATAGGCGCCTTCGGAATAAAAACGCATACTCCAGATGCGTTTATTCCCATCTTTGAGCCATTTTCCGTCTTTTAGGTTATAATCCACATCGAAACCATATCCGAAGCGGAAAGGGTATCCACCCAACTCATCAAGTTTTTTGTCTTCTTCCAACAAACTATCCACATTGAATGACGGCATGGAGTAAACAACCATGCGTTCGTTTGGCTGCATAAGCTGCGGGTATGCTTTGAAAGCGTCCCTGTTCTCAAAACGGTAGTCGTACACCTGTGCCGAAGCTACCGCGGCGCATATAAGCGCGCACAGAATAAAAATTAGTCGTTTCATGATTCTATTTATTTTAAGCGTTTGTAAATATGAAAAGTAGGAGTGAGCGCAGAATCTTCTATATTCCCATCCACATAATCCAGCCTTAGATTGTCGGAGCTGGAGAAAGCGTACTGATAGGTATGCCCGTCAGGATCCTTACCGCTGTTAAGATATAAAAACTCTGCATCTGTACGATAAGTTGAAATTAGGGTACCATAATACGTAGTAGTGTTATCGTCAAAAAACTCTATAACGCGACTTGAAGGCGGAAGTTCGGGAAACCCTTCATTCCCCCGCGCAATCTCCTGCCATTGTCCGACGAAAGTCTCGTAGGAATCGCCATTGTCATTGTTGTCTTTGCTGCATCCTGCCGCCGCTAACAGCAGGAGGATAAAAAATAATAGCTTGTTGTTCTTCATAAAATAATTGTTTTAGGTGAATTAATAAATGTCCGGCGAAGGCGTCACGTATATAGCGGTTTGCCTTCCTTTTCCTTTGGTTGTTATATAAAAAAGTTCCTGCATATGATGTTTGCTTATCCAAAAGGTGTCTTAATGGCTTGGGGCTTCTTTGGTTTTGGGTTCAATACCAGTTCTGGCCTTCGCGGTAATTGCTCCTGCGGTCGTACTTTAGGTCTTTGAGCAGCGATGAGCTTACGGCTACGGAGAAGGTGTACGACTTTGACATGCCGATGGGCCGGAGGCTGGCCGACATTGTGAAGCAGTGCAGGTTGCGGGATATGTTGCAGGTGACGTAGGAGATCTTTTTCGCCTCGAAGTCATACGTGCCGTTGAAGTTGAACTGCCAATTCTTAGTCGGCTGAATGTTGCCGCTAAAGCTCAGGGCGTTTGTTACGCGGTAGTTGTACTCGGCCTTGTCGTAGTTGAAGTCGCCGTATCCAAGGTTGAGGCTGTAATTGACTGAGAAGCTCCACGGGATGCCGTTTTTCCAGTATCCGTCGGCGTCGTACTCGCCGGAGTTGTCCGCCTGAGCCTTACGCAGCCGCCGTCCGCTTTCGGGGACTAAGCTCGTTATCTCGCCGAACTCGTCGAGCGTCGTCTGCGGCTCGCCCGTATCGGCAGGTTCTTCGGCAGGTTCTTCGGCGGCTATGTCTTTTTCGCCTAAGAGGGTGCGGATTTGCTTGAATATACCTTTATTAAATGTGTCGTTGTTGAAGGTGTACGAGAAGCTGGTGCCGGTCGACTGCAGGCGGCCCAGTCCTTTTCCGGCCTGTATGCGCATTACGTTCTGACGGCGGAAGGTGCGCGAGCCGTTCGGTCCTTGGTCGACGCGATAGGTGTAGGTATCGAAGACGCCGTTGAGGTTTAGCGTATAACTCTTGCCGAATTTCAGTCGCACGCCGGCGTTCAGGTTGCTCCACTTGAAGGAGTCCGCCATCAGGTTATGGCTCATGCTAAGGGAGAGGCGGTCGATGAGGGAGACCTTTTTCTCGCCTATGGAATCGTTGCTTGTCACCTTAGCCTCTATGTTATGGTCGAGGCTGAAGCTGACGTTACCCTGCTGACCCATTCCCGGCACGCCGAACATATTACCCGAAAAGGGCGAATAGGTGAGCGAGCGTTCTTCGCCCTGGTTGTCCATGTAGTTGTATGTCTTGTAGTAGCCGTAGCCTGGGGCGGAGAAGTCGGGCGTGAAGCCTACGCTTACCGACATGTCCATACGGTGGCGTATCATCTTGACCCAGGGGATGAAGGGCAGCGGCTGGAAGAAGCCGTATACTGTGCTGGAGGCCGAGAGCGAAGTGTTGTAATCAAACACGCGGTAGAAGCCGTAGGTCGTGTCCGAAGGGGCCATGCGGTTGTTCTGTGGGTCGTAGGCCTGCTCGACTTTGTTGGTGTACCACCGTTCGCGGTACGTCAGCGAGGGCGAGATGTTGATGTAGTTGAAGACGTTGAACGTGGCGCTGACGGGTATCTGGTGCTGCATGGCGTTCTTCCAGTCCTTGACGATATTGGATTCCATGAAGAGGTATTCCTTCGTAGATATGCTGTTGCGCATCGAGCCGGTGTAGCTCATGGATATTTTCTCGTACCACCGTTCGCTGCCTACCGCCTGCTTGCGTTTGAAGGGGAAGATGCGGCTCATGTTAATACTAAGGTCGGGGAGCGTGACCGAGAGCATCGTGTCCCTGGCCACCTGGTTGATCATCATTGAGGCCGAGATGCTGAAAGGGCTGTTGGGGAAACGCTGCGTCATGTTTATCGACGATCCTTTGGTGTTCTGCGTAGAGGTAGGCTTGTAGTATCCGTCGACGTTAGTCTTGTCGTACCCGCTTGTGGCGAAGTTGACGCTGGCCGAGAATGTGCGGTAAGGATTGGCCTTCGTGTCCTGCGTATGGCTGAGGACGAGGTTGAAGGCCTTGGTAAGGCCGTAATCCGGCAGCCCCTTGTCGCCCGTCTTGGTGACAAGGTAGGAGGTGTTGATGCTGCGGTTGTACCTGTAACGCTTGCGGTTCGTCGAGCGCATCGTCACGCCCCATGAGCCTTTCGTATAAAACTCGCCCGTCAGAGCCATGTCTATGTAGTCGTTGATGGCGAAATAATATCCCCCGTCGCGCAGGTAAAAGCCCCTTGAGGATTCATCCCCGAAGGTGGGGAACAATATACCCGACGAGTAGGAATCGGAGAAGGGGAAGAAGGCGAACGGTACGGCAAGCGGCAGCGGCACGTCCTCGATCACTAAGAAAGCCGGCCCGGTGACGATACGCTTGCCGGGGTAGACCTTGGCGCGTGTCATCTGGATGTAGAAATGCGGATGGTCGTGGTCGTCGCAGGTGGTATACCTGCCACCGGCCATGTTCATGATGTTGTTATCCATCTTTTTGGTGACGGCGGAGGTGACGTAGCCTTCGCCCTGCTGCGTGATTACGTCGGTGATGAAGCCTTTCTTCGAGTTGAAGTTATAACGCATCGTCCTCGACTCGTACTCCTGGCCCCCGTCCTTAAAGAGGGGATGGCCGAACTCGCCGCCTGCCGAATCGAGGGCGAAGCGGGCATAAACGAGGCTGCTGTCGAGGTTCATCTCTATCACTTCGGATTCGAGCTGTATCTGTTCATACGTCACGTGCCCCTGTCCGAACAGGTACGCCCAGTTGTCGGCCGTCATGATGATGGAATCGTTAGCCACGTAGTGCACCGGAGCCGTCAGACCGTTCGCAGGCGCCGGCTTGGCGAGGCTGTCCGGCATCAGCGCAAGGCTGTCCGGCAACAATGCAAGGCTGTCCGGCATCAGCGCGAGGCTGTCCGGCAACAATGCAAGGCTGTCCGGCATCAAATCCAAGGATTCGACCTGCGGCGGCGTAGCGATGGTTTCCGTCTCCTGCGCCGCCAGCGGTATACTGATGGTAAGGAGAAGCAGCAGCGTGCAAAATAGCTCGCATAAGTCTAAGAAGCGTAGACGCTGGTCGTCGCCGAAACGCGACAGGCTCGCTAATATCTTGTCGACAGTCTTCTCCTCTCCCGGATGAGTCTTGCTGAAGAACTTGTCGGCAAAGCACACAAGCTTCTCCTCGTTCGACAGCGGCAGCATATCCCTGTGCGGCAGCGGCAGGCGTCGGGCGATGATCTCCCCGGCCGACAACCCTGCGCCCGTATGCCGCTCGCATACCAAGGCGTGACGCGGGTAGCCTTCCCTGCGCAACAAGTCGGCGCCGAGGTATCCATGGCAGATGTATTCCGCCTCCCCGCGGCAATCTATCTCCGGCGCGTTACAGAGGAAGATGCCGATGTCGTGCAACATGGCAGCCTCTTCGACGAAAGCCGTGTCGAGGCTCATCTCAGGATGAGCGGCGGCTATCCGCAAAGCCTTGCCGGCCACATCTTCGCTATGCGTCTTCAGGATACGCCAGGCGTCCGTGTCGGCGTCATAGTATTTGGATAAAATGTCTATGGGATTCATGTTCGGGATCGTAAACGGCGGTTACAGACGTATAGTCACGATGCCGCCGTAAGGAGGCAGGTAACTGAAAGCCTCCTCAAGGCCTATATCGCCCGAATACAATTGTGCGCAGGTAAGTATGCCGCCGTGCGCAAAGACGCCGACATGGTCGAAGTTGCAGGATTTAAGCTCGTCAATGAAGCCGGCCAGGCGTTTGAGCTGCATCTTGAACGATTCGCCCTCCGGTGCGGGGACGTTGAAGTAATCGCCGAACCATCCGTCAATGCCGGAGCCCTTGAGTTCTTCAAACGGCTGCATCTCCCAAAGTCCGAAATTAAGCTCCATAAGCCGTTCGTCGCGCACAGCGTCACCGTATCCGCAGTATTCCGCAAGACGTACAGCTCTGCTAAGCGGACTGGTAAAGACCTTGTCGAAGCATACCCCCCGCAACTTCTCCGCCACAATAGCCGCCTCCTGTTCAAACGTATCCCGCAGCGGCACGTCCGTCTGCCCGTAACAAACGCCCTGTGGGACATCTACCGACGTATGCCGTATCAGTGTTATCTTCATATCTGCCTGTTCAATTTTATTCAACCACATGCAAATATACGCTATAAAGCTGAAATATCACACAGATGGACAAAAACGGGGAGCTTTCTTCTCCCTTCTGTGAAGAGTCAAGCCCATTATTCATACCTTTAGTTTTTTTATTCATTAAACACTTGATTTCTATTGACATGAAAACATGTAGGCTTGACGTGCATAAAGATAGTGTCCTTTGTGCAGTTTATGATGGAAAGCGATGTGGAAAAGTAGAGAGTTAGCGTGCCGGTTTGTCAGGCGTACAGATTGTGATGATTACCACCTTTACTTTACGCTACACTACGCTGAACAGGCGGCGGTTCGTTTCTTTGGTTTTTTTTGTACATTTGCCGTACATACATAAGAAAGTTGACAGCTTTCTAAAGAAAGTTACCGACTTTCTAAAGAAAGTTGACAGCTTTCTAAAGAAAGTTAGCAGCTTTCTAAAGAAAGTTACCGACTTTCTAAAGAAAGTTACCGACTTTCTAAAGAAAGTTACCGACTTTCTAAAGAAAGTTACCAGCTTTCTAAAGAAAGTTAGCGACTTTCTAAAGAAAGTTAGCAGCTTTCTAAAGAAAGTTAGCGACTTTCTAAAGAAAGTTAGCAGCTTTCTAAAGAAAGTTAGCAACTTTCTAAAGAAAGTTGACAGCTTTCTAAAGAAAGTTGACGGCTTTCTAAAGAAAGTTAGCAGCTTTCTAAAGAAAGTTGACGGCTTTCTAAAGAAAGTTAGCACGATCGCCGGCGATCGTGATAGATTCGCCGGCTGAATTAACCGCATAGTTGACGGTCGGAGATGATAATAAAAACCTGTGCTTCATAATAGAATAACATTAGTTACCGACTCTCGAACGGATGTGGGGATTGACGGGGACTGTGCATGAGTTTACCGTTATGGTGTACGTGCGCGACGTGCCGGCGCATCCGTTGTAGACGGGGGTTACGGTTATTGTTGCCGTGACTGCCTGCGTTACTTGGGCGGCGGTGAACTGTGGCTGGTTGCCCGTACCGCTTGCGGCGAGGCCTATGGCGGTGTTGTTATTTGTCCACGTGTAGGTTACGCCGGCGATGGGTGAGCTGAAGGTTTTCTGGGGAACGACCGTGCCGGCGCAGACCGTCGTGTCGGAGACGGCGTTGACCGTCACTACGGGATAGACGGTGATAAGTACTGACGCGCTGTATACCGTGCCGCAGGAGCCTGAGGTGACAGCACGGCGGTAATAGGCGCTTGCCGTCAGTGCGGGGGGTGAATAGGTCGCGGACGTTGCGTCGTTTATGTTTGCCCAGTCGGAATTGTTCGCGCTGCTCTGCCATTGATACGTGCCTCCGCCGGCTGCCGTGATTTCGGTAAGCATCTGTGGAGCGGTGTTGTAGCAGATAGACTGCGCTGTGCCGATAGAGCCTGGCGTGAGGTTACTGCTCGCCGTTACGGTCACGGCCTTACGCGTATTTATTACGTTTTCGCAATAGTTGCTCCCTTCGACGCTCACGTAATACGTCGTTGTGGCCGTCAAGGCCGGAGTAGTGTAAGTAGGGCCGGTATAAAGAGGCGTTGTGGCCGTTTGTGAACTATACCAGCGATAGACAGGGCTTGTGACGCCGGCGATAGACGAGCCTGTGAGCGTGGCCGTTGAATTATAGCATATCGTCGTCCCCGCAGTTGTTATGGTTGCGGCGACAGCCTGGTTTTTGACCGTAAAGGTGGTCGTCAGCGTATGAGTTTGATTGTTATTATCAATGATTTCCATCCTGAAGGTGTATGTCCCCGGCGCAAGTGTCTTATCCCACTCATATTGGTCTCTGTGCGAAGTCTCCTCCACGTTGTTGACATACCATTTAAGGTACCCCGAAGCCGCGCTCACCTGAAACTGCGCTACCCCTCTGACATGAAAAGACGTCTGTCCGCAGACAACATTCCCGTCAATATCCTGGTAATGTATCTCATTGATATAAAAGGCCGGGTTTAGGCTTCGGCCCGCTGCTCCCGACAGGTATAAATATGATTCGGCGCTTCCCATCCCGTATCCCATAACGGTCAATCCTTCCGGATTGCTAAAGCGGTAGGAGGCCGTTATATTGCTCAACGGCATGGAGTAGAAAGAGTATGCGCTTCCGGCCGCCCCCGCGCCGGCTATCCATGTGCCTCCGCTAAGGGCTGTGGGTGCGCCGGCGCCTACGGCTACGGTTGTCTGAGCGCGCGTAGCGGTGGCGGTCACTACCAGGGCGTAGTGCTCGTTCAACTGTGTAGACCCGTATCCGGCGAACGGGGCGATTATCGTTGCTTCTACCTTTTGTTCGATGGGAGGCACCCACCCCAGAGCAGGGTCGCCCCATTTATAAGATAAGTAGGAATATTGTCCTCCCATCATATAAGCAGTAACTCCAACGGGTTTGTTTGCGGAGATAAAACATCCTCCGCCTGCTAATGAGTCCTCTAACTCTACAAACTGGCCGGCGTTCAAATTAAGCGAGGCTGCCCCCAGCCCGGTTTTGATTTCTCCGCCTGATTGTGTGATTACAGTACCGTTTTGCGAGGCCATGATCCTTATGCGCCCGCGTCCCTGTGCGGTAACAGGAACTAAGAAGTTGTTACCCCATGAGTTCACCGGCACCATTTGTTGAAATACACGGTCTGTATAGCTTATCCCTTGGGGAACTCGTATTCCGAGATTAACGACAAATAAAGCGATAGGATTGTTGGAGGTAATATGCGCTCCCGTTCCGTCTACGTTGGTGGCATAATACCTGTGATACACCTGCCCTGCATTCAGCGTGGCTACTTGCGCGCCTCCTTCATAAACTATCGTGCCGTTGGTCATTGCAATTGCCGCATATCCATCCTCATAATCAGCAGGCCTGTATGATATATGATAATAATCCGTTCCATAATTGGTTACCGGCAATACGTTCGTGGCATCTGTGGTTGCCGATTGCTGGTTCATGGCGTATACGGATACCGGTTCTGTGGATTGAATACGCAATGTTTTCGATGAAATTCCGGT
>JAIRZN010000188.1 GCA_031267205.1 Tannerellaceae bacterium
CTGGTAGCATTTATAGGAGAAACGTAAGGAAATTCTTTGTTTTAGGCTATATTTGCGACGCAAAATGATGTTGAATTATGAGTGGCGTCCCCCGTTGGCTTTTCTTGGTCGCAGGTACAGCGATATTGTGGTCTTGCAGTACAATCAAATTTGTGGAAGATGGAGAATACCTACTCGATAGGGTAAAGGTAGAATCCGACGTTCGTGGCTACGGGGCTACGGAGCTAAAGCCCTATGTAAGGCAGCAACCCAACTTCAAAGCCTTCGGATTGGTTAAATGGCAACTATACGCCTACGGATGGTCGAGCAAGTCAAAGCCGGACAGATGGATAAGCAAGCAGATGCGTAAGATGGGAGAAGCGCCCGTCATTCTTGACACCGTCATGGCGAGGCAGTCCGCCGAAGAACTTGAGAGATTCCTCACCAACAAAGGCTACACCGGAGCCGTCGTGACGGTCGCCGTAGATACCGCCCGTAGGAAAAAGGCTACGGTTACATACCACGTAACAGGCAACGAGCCTTACACCATAAGAAACTACGAAATGAAATTCGCCGATGTTACGATCGACAGTATTGCTCATTTAAAGTCGCCCTCCCGCACTTGGGTCGGGTCTGCTTTCCGGTACGATGCGGCGGATTATATCCCGGCGATAGCCGAAGGCGATTTCTTTGACCGCGACCTGCTCGACCGCGAACGCCAACGCATCACCTCCCTCCTCCGGCGCAACGGCTACTACGCCTTCAACAAAGACAACCTCGGATACTCGGCCGACAGCTCATTCTCACAAAACGTTGTAGACCTCCACATGACCCTCCAGCCCTACCGCCGTCAGATGGCCGACGGCAGCGTCGTCGAATCGGAGCACCGACAGTATTACATCAAAGACGTCGCCGTTATGACCGATTACGACCCGCTACGGTTGGACGGCAACGACATCTTCACCCCCACAGATACCCTCAGCGCCGGCGCAATCTCAATCGTGTATGGCGGCGGAGGACGTACAATACGCCCGTCCGTCCTGCGCCGCAGCAACTATCTCAGGCCCGGAGCACGGTTCAACGAACGCAACCTGGAGCAGACCTACTCCGCCTTCGCCGCCCTTCGCGCCCTGAGGAACATCAATATACGCATGACCGAGACGGAAGAGAACGATACAATGAAACTAAGCGCAACAATCTTCACCGCACCCGCCAAGGTGCACGGCTTCGGCGTCGACATCGAAGGAACAAACTCGGCAGGCGACCTCGGCTTCGCCTCAAGCATGAACTACCAACACCGTAACCTCTTCAAAGGCTCGGAAATCTTCACCGCTAAAATACGCGGCGCCTTCGAATCGCTATCCGGCAGCAGCGATTACGGCATGAATGATTATTGGGAGGTAGGCGGCGAAATGTCGCTCGCTTTCCCACACTTCCTCATGCCCTTTACCAACGAAAATTTCCGCCGGAGGATAAACGCATCGACGGAGTTCAGCATCAGCTATAACCGGCAGACAAGACCTGAGTACGAGCGGGCCATCGTCTCCGGACGGTGGGGATACAATTGGCAAAGCCGCAACAATGCACAAGTTCGCCACTCGTTCAACCTAATTGACATCGACTACCTCTTCCTCCCGCGCATCAACGGCGACTTCCTCCAGTCGCTGCCCGTAACTACGCGGCAGTACAACTACATCGACCAATTCATCAGCAGCATCAGCTATGCCTATACATATAATAACTACAACCCAAGACTGCGCGAGAGAAATACAAACTCCATACGCGCCTCAGTCGAGCTGGCCGGCAATATGATGTACGCCCTCTCGAACATCATAGGCGCAGACCGGAACGGCAACGGGCGATACAAACTTTTCGGCATCGAATACTCGCAGTACGCCAAATTCGATTTCGACTTCAGTCAGGGCATAATACTCGACAACCGCAACCGACTCGCCTTCCACCTCGGCTTGGGAGTTGCCGCACCCTACGGGAATGCCGTGCAGATACCCTTTGAACGCCGTTACTTCGCCGGAGGCGCCAATAGTCTGCGAGGCTGGTCGGTGCGTTCGCTCGGGCCGGGAGCTATGTCGAAAGATTCGACCGACTTCATACGCCAGACCGGCGACATACGCTTAGACCTTAACTTGGAGTACCGGACGAAACTGTTCTGGAAATTCGAGCTCGCCGCCTTCGCCGACGCAGGTAATATATGGACTATCCGCCCCTATGCCGACCAGAAAGGCGGCAGCTTCGACCCTGTGCGTTTCCTGAGCGAAATAGCCGTTTCGTACGGAATGGGACTGCGCCTCGACTTCGACTTTGTCCTCTTCCGCTTCGATGTCGGCATCAAAGCCTACGACCCACAGGAACAGGGCGCGCGCCGGTGGGCCATCACGCGGCCCAACCTCACCGATAATGCAGCCTGGCACTTCGCCGTCGGCTACCCCTTCTAAGCCCAACCCGCCATCCTCCGCGCAACCATCGCCAAAGACAGCCGCCCCACTCAAGAACAATGGCGCCGTACCGAAGTACAGGAATATAGATGCAAATATTCTAAATTCAACCAATCTAACAAATTACAACAGTCAAAACAGCAATGTCGGCAGATTGGCAACATTTTTGTGACTGTGTCAGTAGTAAATTATAAGTCATGTATTACAATAATGATGAATCAGAATAAAGATATGGAATTGAACGAAAAAGATGAACAGTTGAATAACGGAGGCGCGACAGATTTACAGGAAGAAAAGCCGGATATGTCTGATAATAGCCTTCCGGAGGCTGACAATGTGACGGACGAAAAGGAAGACCTTCAAAAAAAGTATGACGCATTAAACGATTCTCATCTGCGACTTATGGCAGAGTTTGATAATTACAGGAAACGTACCCTGCGCGAAAAGGCTGACCTTATCAAGAGCGGTGGCGAAGCGACCTTGACGGCTCTGCTTCCGATAATAGACGATTTTGAGCGCGCTGTGCAAACCGTCCGCGCCGCAGAAGACATTGACGCGGTAAAGGAAGGAATAGAGTTGATTTACAATAAATTTATCGCCTATCTTGGGCAACAGGGCGTAAAGGCTATAAAGGCTGCGGGCGAGCCGTTTGACACCGAAAAATTTGAGGCTGTCGCGATCATTTCCGCTCCCACAAAGGAAGACAAGGGGAAGGTAATCGACAGCGCGCAGACGGGATATACGCTGTACGACAAAGTTATCCGCCATGCCAAAGTTATCGTGGGAGAATAAGAACGAGCAATTTAACAATACAAAAAATGACTAAAAGAGATTACTACGAAGTGCTGGGCGTCGGAAAAAGCGCTACGGCGGATGAGATAAAAAAGGCTTACCGCAAAAAGGCTATCGAATATCATCCCGATAAGAATCCCGGCAATAAGGAGGCGGAGGAAAAATTCAAGGAAGCCGCAGAGGCCTACGATGTTTTGAGCGACCAGCAGAAACGGCAACGTTACGACCAGTTCGGTCATGCAGGCGTGGGCGGAGCTTCGGGCGGCGACTTCAGCGGCGACTTCAATGTTGAAGATATATTCTCGCGTTTCGGCGACATTTTCGAAGGGCATTTTAACTTCGGGGGATTCAGCGGCTTCGGGGGTAATACTCATAGCGGAGGACAAAGGATGAACAGAGGCTCCGATCTGCGCGTGAAAGTCAAACTTAACCTGAGCGAAATAGCTAAGGGGGTTGAGAAAAAAATCAAGGTGAAAAAAGACGTCCTATGCCCTGCCTGCAACGGTAGCGGCGCAGAAGATGCGGGTAGCGTCAAGACCTGCGATACATGTCGGGGTAGCGGCGTAGTGACCCGTATCACAAATACGTTTCTCGGACAGATGCAGACGCAAAGCGTTTGCCCGACCTGTGACGGAGATGGTAAGATAATCACCAAAAAATGCAATAAATGTGGAGGCGAAGGGGTAGTGAAAGACGACGCGGTAATAACGCTTCAGATACCGGCAGGCGTAGCGGAGGGAATGCAGTTGTCTATGAGTGGCAAAGGTAACGCCGCCCGCCACGGAGGGATTAACGGCGACTTGCTTGTGATTATAGAAGAAGAGGCGCATCCAGAGTTGTTGCGCGACGAAAATGACCTTCTATACAGCCTTTTAATTAGCGTACCACAGGCAGCTTTGGGTTGTAGTGTGGAAGTGCCGACTATTGACGGCAAGGTGAAAGTGAAAATAGAATCCGGCACCCAGCCCGGCAAGGTGCTCCGCCTTCGCAACAAGGGGCTGCCGTCCGTAAACAGTTACGGCACAGGCGACCTTATGATCAATATAAGCGTTTATATACCCGAAATCCTTACCGAATCGGAGAAGTCAATATTAAACGGGCTTGAAAACGCGCCTAATTTCCAACCACAAAAGTCGATGAAGGAGAAGATATTCAATAAATTCAAAAATATGTTTGAGTAAACACTAATTAATTACACGAGTATGGAAGCAAATGAAAAACGGTACGACGACATGCTTTATCGCCGGTGCGGGCGGAGTGGAATACTCCTGCCGGCTATCTCTTTGGGGCTGTGGCATAACTTTGGGAGCGTAGATGTGTTTAATCACTTTATCAAGATTGCGCACACGGCGTTTGATAACGGAATTACGCATTTCGATCTGGCTAATAATTATGGGCCGGAATACGGTTCGGCAGAAGAAAATTTCGGTAAGATACTCAAAAAAGGACTTGGGAAATACCGTGACGAACTGATTATTTCCTCGAAAGCCGGATATGATATGTGGCCGGGTCCGTATGGCAACTGGGGCAGTCGCAAATACCTTACGGCGAGTCTGGATCGGAGCCTCCAGCGGATGGGGCTGGACTATGTGGACATCTTTTATTCACATCGCCCCGACCCTTGTACCCCAATAGAGGAAACGATGGGGGCCTTGGTTGATATATTGCGTCAGGGCAAGGCGTTGTACGCAGGTATCTCCAATTACAACGATGAAGAAACGAAAGCCGCTCTGGCTGTACTCAAGGAGCATAAAGTGCATTGTCTGATACATCAACCCAAGTATTCAATGCTCGAACGCTGGGTGGAACCTAAGTTACTGCCTGTGCTAAAGGACGAAGGGGTTGGGCTTATTGCCTTCTCTCCCCTGGCGCAAGGCTTGCTGACGGACAAATACCTGAACGGCATACCCGAAAATTCGCGTGCGGCAAAGTCTACCGGTTTCCTGCAAAGGAACCAGGTGACTGAAGAAGTCATAGATAAGGTATGCAAGCTGAATGATGTAGCTGTTGCCCGCGGTCAGACCCTTGCCGAAATGGCTTTGGCGTGGTTGCTGAAGGACGAACGGATAACCAGCGTATTGGTTGGAGCCAGTTCCGTCGAACAATTGCTTGATAACCTGAAAGCGCTCCGCAACCTATCGTTCGCCGAAGAAGAATTAAATGCGATAGAAGCAATCTTGTCATGAACCGGTTTGCGTTTTTAGCAATCTGTGCCTTATTCGTCTTCTCCTGCACTAACGATAAGGCGTTGCTAACGATAACCGTCAGTAATCCGTCTACGCTGGAACGTGTGGGAGAAATTGTCGAAATTGCGTCGGAAGCTCTTAACGGGCTTCCGAGCGGCAGTTCGTTTGTTGTCATAAACGAAGAAGGCGAACAGGTTCCTTACCAGATAACGCATGATGGGAAGATGATTTTCCAGGCAACCGTCCCATCTGAAGCAAAGGCGATTTATACTGTGCATAACGGCAAACCGGAAGATTTCGAAACGATTGTCTGCGGCAAACAATACCCTCAACGAATGGACGATATTGCATGGGAAAACGACCGCATCGCTTTCCGCACTTACGGCCCTGCACTGCAAGCTTCCGGAGAACGCGCCTTCGGTTATGACGTATGGGTGAAAAACGTATCGTATTTAGTCGTGGAAGACCGCTATTACCGGGAGTTGACGGATGGAGTGTCGTACCATGCCGACCATGGCAACGGGCTGGATTACTATAACGTAGGCCCTACCTTAGGCGCGGGAACTTCAGCCCTTATGGTGAGCGACACCATTGTGTACCCTTATTGTTATAAAACTTACGAGATATTGGATAACGGCCCTCTGCGCTTTACGGTCAAGTTGATATATAATCCCCTTCAGGCAGGTGGCGACGAGGTGGTTGAAACGCGCCTGCTTACATTGGATGCCGGTTCGCAACTTAACAAAGTCGTATTGTCCTTTGACGGCATGAGAAAAGAAATGCCTTTGGCTACCGGCATCGTCATCCACGAGCCAAGCGACGATTACATAGTCGATACTTCCGAAGGCTTCATTTCCTACGCCGACCCTGTCGACTCCGTGAACGGGCAACTCTATGTAGGGTCAGTATTCCCTTATTCGCTAAAGGAAGCCAAAGTTGCGTACTTTTCGGATAATGAAAAGGCCGAACGCAAAGCCGCCGGCCACGTTCTGGCTATTAGCGGTTATGCGCCCAGCATGAAATTCACCTATTATTGGGGAGGTGGTTGGAGCAAATGGGGATTCCCTGCCCCAGTCGATTGGTTTGTTTATATAAGAGAGTTCACGCAAAAGGTAAACGCTCCCCTTATTGTTAGTGTACGGTAAAGTACATCTTGTGTAGGCGTTCGCAAGTCATTAGTTTTACCGGAAAGAGTCATGTCAGGACAAGGAGCATTCAAAGCGTTAACCCAACTTGCAGCGATTAACTCGTATTACTCCGTAAATTGATTTTAAGTTTGTTTTGAAAGTCAGTTTTGATCATCACAGATTTTTTACCCTTACTGGTGAGCCCAAATTACCCTGCTGAATATAGGGAGTTTACTTCTTCTTAGACTGCAATGTGGGTTAAGAATTTTCATGTATTCTTTACAACAATATTGAGTTCCTCTGTCCGAATGATGTATCAATCCACGGCGATGACTCTCAGGAGTCTTTGCCCTTAAATTTAACCATGATCTTTTTTTAATCACAAATTTAAGGCCTGCCCCGATAATTGTAGAATAAAAATTTGTAGATGATAAAATTAGTATTATCTTTGCCCCATCTTGAAATAAACAAGACATTTAAGTAACGCAAAATTATTTTTTTAATTGAGGGCGTTTAGCTCAGCCGGTTCAGAGCATCTGCCTTACAAGCAGAGGGTCGGCGGTTCGAATCCGTCAACGCCCACGAAATAGCAAAAAGGTTGAAAGTCAACCAATGCCAATAAAAGACAAGAAGTCTGTTAGTCAGTAGATTAACAGACTTCTTTGTTTTTACAATAGCCAGGCGAAGCCGGAAAAAGACATGAAAAGACAATCTGTCTGTGTGCAAACCGTGTGCAAAAACAAGTGCCGAATTCTGCACACGATTTGATAGATAACAGACTGGAATCTATTGTCTTATAGTGGCGCAACTTGGCGTTTTCAAAGACTTTATTCTCTTGACGATAAGTAATAATTTTGTCACATTAAAACGAAAAAAGAGATGAAAAGTACTTATCGCATTCTTTTCTTTACAAGAAAGACGAGGCCAAACAAAGATGGGTTGGTTACAATCGCTATCCGTATTACTATTGATGGGGAATCTATCGAATTTAACCCCAAACTGCATGTGAATCCCGAAATATGGAATCCAATCGGGCGAGCAGAGGGAAAAACCAAAGAGGCGCGGGAAATCAATCAGGCATTGGATAATATCCGTACCGATTTGAAAAATCACTATGACGTTCTTTTCGAGAAATACGGTTATGTTACACCCGAAAAACTCCGAAATGCTTATCTTGGTATTGATATTCAAAGGAATACCCTGCTGTCTTTGTTTGATGTAAAAGTAGAACAAAAGAAAAACCTTGTCGGGCGGACGATTCGCAGTACTACACTTTCCAAATATCTGGCTACTAAAAACCGAATTTCCGATTTTATCCGCTACCAATACAATAAAGATGACAT
>JAIRZN010000026.1 GCA_031267205.1 Tannerellaceae bacterium
AATCACCCCCCACGGTCGCCCGCGTGCTGCAAGCGGCGAAGGAAAGCGCCAAAGCGATAAGTAAAAGATTTTTCATTGTGTATTAATTTAATTATTGAAAAGGCATTTTTGTGATGAGCGAGTCATCTATGTTTCGGCGACGTATATCACTTCTTTGAAGGCGTAACGGCGTATTTGGCCGTCAAGCAGTTGCAGGCAGAGGTGTCCCGCCGGTTCGATGTCGCTTATGCGCGCTTGAAAGAATCCGCCGGCGTCGCGATATGCGTGGAACTCATCCATGCCCCGGTACAGGGCTGACTTGTAGGCGCGGTTAATCCCGTCCGTCCTTTCCTCAAGCAGCATCAGGTAGAGCGGGAAGAAAGCGCGCATAAAATTGTCGAGCATATCTTCCGGTTCGTAGCGCAGGCCGGTAATTTGGCGTAGTGAGACAGGGTTGGGCGCGTCGCCGGTAAAGACAACCTGATTGAGGTTCATGCCGATGCCGACGATTGAGGATTGAAGGCAATCGCCCGAAATATTATTTTCGATTAGTATGCCGCATATTTTCCCGTCGCGATGGTAAATATCGTTAGGCCATTTGATTGAGATGTCGTCCGTGAAGTCGTCCAACGTCTTCTTCACTGCCAAAGATACGGTCTGCAACAGTCCGAACTGGAGATTGGCGGGCAGGCTGTCGGGACGTAAGAAGAGACTGAATGTAAGATTTTCGCCCTGCGCCGATTCCCAGACTGCGCCACGCTGTCCGCGTCCGGCGGTTTGCTTGCGCGCCATTACGACGGCGCCTTCCGGCAGATCATGTTCGCGTATGTGTTCACGGAGGTAGGCGTTCGTAGACGTTGTTTCATCCAGGCGTATAACAGGGTATGATTTCATTCCGCAGGCATATTTATTGAGGGGGCTTGTTGAGGGGGATAAAGATGCGACTTTTTTTTGATAATCTTATTCCGGCAGCTTTTTTTTATCTCCATTATTTTTGTAACATTGCAGTCTCGTAATTGGAAACGAGGCGAATATCTTATATTAATTACATAAAACAAAATGCATCATGGAAAGAAGTATTAAAGGTACGCGTACCGAACAAAATCTGCTCAAATCCTTCGCAGGGGAATCCCAGGCGAGGAGCCGCTACGTCTTTTTTGCAAGCAAGGCAAGGAAGGAAGGATACGAACAGATAGCCGGCGTATTTGCCGAAACCGCCGAGCAGGAGAAAGAACATGCCGAAAGGTTCTTCAAGTTCCTCGAAGGAGGAATGGTGGAAATAACCGCATCTTTCCCCGCAGGACAGATAGGGACGACGATAGAGAATCTCGCCGCTGCCGCATCGGGGGAGAACGAGGAATGGACGGAGTTATACCCCGCCTTTGCAGCCACAGCCGAAGAAGAAGGCTTCAAACAGATAGCAGTCGCCTGGCGTATGATAGCCACGGTAGAAGCGGAGCACGAAAGACGTTACCGTAAGCTGCTCGACAATATCGAGAAGGATCAGGTATTCCGCAAGGACGAGGAGATAGAATGGCAGTGCCGCAACTGCGGATACGTACATCGAGGGAAGACGGCTCCCGGCAAGTGCCCGGCGTGTGAACATCCGCAGGCGTACTTTGAGCCTAAGAAGCAAAATTACTGACAATTTTCCTGCTCGGATTTCATTGGCCCGCCGGTAGCGTCCGTTTCCGTACCTTCCGCCTCAGCTTCAGTTACCGCTTCAGTTACCGCCTCCGTTTCCATAAGGATGAAGCGTTTGTAGTAAGACAGGCAAAGCGTGGTTAAGGGCAAGGCGATTATAAGGCCGATGAATCCGAGCAGCGATCCCCAGATGGATAGCGATAGCAGTATGACGGCGGGATTTAATCCCATAGCCTTACCCATGATACGTGGGACAAGGAACAGGTCCTGTATAACCTGTACGACAATCAATACTAATAGCGCCAAGCCGAAGATGACCCAGAAGTTCTGTCCTGTTTCGATTGACTTTAGCAGGCTGAGGAGCATGATGGGAATCAATCCGATAACCTGAAGGTAAGGTATGAGGTTCAGCGCTCCGATAAACAATCCGAGCGTGATGGCGAGCGGGAATCCGATAATCTTGAACCCTATGGCGAAGAGTACGCCGACGCACAGAGCTACTAAGGACTGGCCTCTGAAATACCTGTTCATGTTGCTTTCCACATCACCGGCAAGCTCAAGGATAAAGGAGCGATACTTCTCAGGGATGAGTCTTATCCATCCGTTATTGATCTTTTCGTAATCGAGCAAGATGAATATAAAGTATAACAGGATTATGAATATGATAGTGACGCTTAGCAGGACGGAGAATGTGTTGGAGAGGAGATACCACAGTTTGGGCGCCACCTCTTTGAGTATGTCCCGGAAGTTTTCCCTGTTCAGTATATCCATCAGTTGCTCCATGTTTGCGCTATGTTGGATGAAAGCCTGCCATGCTTCGGGTATGAAGGGAATGTATCCGTCCGCAGCCTGGTTTTGAGCCTGTATCAATGCTATCGTTCCTTCTATTTCTCCTATAATCGAAGGGACGACGACCAGCAATACAAGCCCGCTTACCAGGAGAAGCGAAACAATTACGGCCATGATGGACAGCATCCGGTTCCTTAATTTCAGCTTATATTGAAACAGCCTGACAAAAGGTTGTGTAAGATAAGCCATCAACCACGCAATAAGGAAAGGCAGCAGTGCATTGCGCAGTAATGCCAGCAAGTAAACAAGTAAGGCGACAATGGATATACTGAATATGATGCGCACGACACGATCGAAGGTGAAAGGCTTATCAAAAAGAGGTGTCATATCATTTTATTTTTAATTTTGTATGTCGACGAAGTTAAAACAAACTCGTGTGTCGGCAAAGTTAAAATAAACTTGTATATGCGCAACAAATCGTTGATGGTATTAGTCATGCTCTGTTTGCTTCAGGCCGGCAAGTCTCAAACTCACCGAGCCATTGAGCAATTCATTCAGCATAAGAAGATGGAAGGGGCATCCTTCTCGATACTGGTAAAGGAGATCGACAGCGGAAAGGCGCTATACTCGTATGATGCCGATAGAAGGCTAACGCCGGCTTCCGTGTTGAAATTAGTTACTACGGCGACAGCGCTGGAGGTATTGGGGGCGGAATACAGGTTTGAGACTGCATTGGAATACGATGGAGTGGTTGCCGATAGTATCTTGCAGGGGAATATCTACATCAGGGGAAGCGGAGACCCGACACTTGGGTCGTCTCATTTCGCATCCGACCGTAGCAGTTATACGCCTGCCCGGAATACTTTTATTCCACAATGGATTGCCGCGCTTGAGAAGAAAGGTATACGGCGGATAAGAGGCTCCGTGATAGCCGACGAGCGCATTTTTGATAACGAAGGCGTGTCAATGAAATGGATGCGCGAAGACTTGGGCGCTTATTACGGGGCCGGCAGCTACGGGATTTCCGTCTTCGATAACCTGTATAATCTTTATCTGAGTACGGGTGCGCCCGGCAGCAGGCCTGTGATTTTATCGAGCATACCCAGTCTTCCGTCCTTGCGTTTCCATAATTACCTTGTCTCGGCTTTGATTGCTGACGACAGCTCCTATATTGCCGGCGCACCCTTCTCCAATGACCGCTACCTGTATGGCGTATTGCCGGCTAACGGCAGGCGTATAACGCTGCGCGGCGATATTCCCGACCCTCCCCTTTTCCTGGCGCAGTACTTACGCGACCGTCTGCAGGATGCAGGAATTACCGTCGAAGGTGAAGCTGACTGTTTCCGCCTGTTGCTGGAAGAGAACAGGCTCCCGCGCGGAGAACGTAAGACGCTTGCCGTAACCCGTTCCCCTACATTGCGGGAGATTGTACGCATAACTAATGAGAGAAGTCACAATCTGTATGCCGATGCACTGCTGAAAACGCTTGGCGCTGCTAAGTACGGTTCCCGGTCGGACGAGACGGTTTCTACTGCCGAAAAAGGTATCAGAGTAGTATTGTCTCACTGGCAAGGGAAAGGTCTGGATATTTCTTCCCTTTGGATGTTTGACGGTAACGGCCTCTCAGTTTCCAATAAGGTAACGGCTTCATTCATCTGCGAGTTGCTTGTATACATGGCGACAAGATCAAGCCAAAGTGACGCCTTTATCGCATCCCTGCCGAAAGCCGGTATGGAAGGCACAGTAGCCGGCATCCTTAAAGGCACGGATCTACAAGGCAAAGCCTTACTCAAGAGCGGCGGCGTAAGCCGTGTGCGAGCCTATGGCGGATATATTACGAAGGGGAACAAACGGTACGCCGTAGCTCTGTTCGCCAACAACTATTCCTGTTCCATGCAAGAGATTACGAAAGAGATAGAAGCGCTGCTGTTGGCGCTTTTCAAATAACGCCGCTCAGGCATCATCAATTATGAAATACATTCACAGGATTAAATCACCGGTAGGGACGCTCACCGTATCAAGTGACGGAGAAAATATCTCAGGGCTTTGGATAGAAGGTCAAAAGTACTTTGCAAGAACATTAGGGAAAGATGTTTTTGAACAGGATTTGCCCGTGTTCGGAAATGTCAGGGAGTGGCTCGACATTTATTTTTCAGGTAAGGAACCGGATTTTATGCTGCCGCTTATGCCGGAGGGAAGCCCGTTTCAAGAATCGGTATGGAATAGTCTTTGTAAAATTCCTTACGGGCAAACGACAACATACAATAAACTTGCGAAGCAAAATGAGTTGGAAAATAAAGGCAGGCATACGTCTGCAAGAGCAATCGGCGGCGCAGTAGGTCGTAACCCCGTCTCTATATTAATTCCCTGTCATCGCGTGATAGGTTCCGACGGCAGTCTCACGGGATACGCAGGCGGCATTGACAAAAAGATGCAACTTTTACGCTTGGAAGGCGTACTTCTGTGAGAGCATTAAGATTTTCCTGTGGAAGGCACGCCTCCCGAATATCGTAGCGATTCTTTTTCTTCTTTCATGTCGAGCTCGTTTCTGTCGGGGTCGTAAAACTTATATTCCAGAAAGGCAAGACTCTGATCCGGGACAACTTTCAAATTAAGTGTGTATCTCAGCTTCCATTTCCATTTCAAAGAAAAAACACCTTTGTTCACAAATGCTGCCACATAAGGGTGCAGATTCAGTGTGAACTTCTTCACTTTGTGTTGATTTACCAAACAATCTATTTTCCCTTCCAAATTATCGGTAAGGAGAATAGAGGGTCTTGCTTTGCCTGTTCCGAAACAAGTAGGACAATTTTCCGAAGTATTCACATCCATTGCAGGGCGGACTCTTTGACGGGTAATTTGCATCAGTCCGAATTTACTTAGCGGGAGGATGTTGTGTTTGGCTCTGTCTGTCGCCATAGCTTTTTGCATGTGCTCATGGAGTTTTTGACGGTTGGCCGGTTCTGCCATGTCTATATAATCGACAACTATGATACCTCCCATATCGCGGAGGCGAAGTTGTCGGGCGATTTCATCGGCGGCTGCGATATTCACGTCGATAGCTGTTTTCTCCTGTGCGTCGCTGCTTTTGGAACGATTGCCGCTATTTACGTCGATGACGTGCATAGCCTCTGTATGCTCTATAATCAGATAAGCTCCACTTTTGTATGTCACCGTACGTCCAAATAATGACTTGATTTGCTTGGTAATCGCAAAGTTGTCGAATATCGGAATCTCGCCTGTATAAAGGCTTACAATATCTTCGCGGCCCGGAGCGATCAGATTCACATAATCTCGTACATTATTATAGACTTCTTTATCGTTTATATGAATGTGTTGGAACGAGGGGTTGAAAATATCACGCAGAAGCGCCACCGTACGGGCAGTTTCCTCGTATACAAGGGTCGGCGCTTTCAGCTTGGGCACTTTCGCCACGTTGTCTTCCCATCGTTTCATCAGTGTCTTCATTTCATGATCAAGTTCGGCTACCCGTCTACCTTCCGAGGAAGTACGTACTATTACGCTGAAATTTTTAGGTTTGATGCTTTGAATCAATTGGCGTAACCGCGCGCGTTCTTCATCCGACTTGATTTTAGTGGAGACGGATACCTTATCTGAGAAAGGTATCAAAACGATGTATCTTCCGGCAAAAGAAAGTTCGGAAGTCAATCGGGGGCCTTTTGTTGAAATCGGTTCCTTAGCGATTTGTACGAACACTTCCTGTCCTGCCTTAAGCACATTGCTTATACTTCCATCTTTATCTATTTCCGGAAGTATCTGCACTTTGTTAAAAAGCGGCTGTTTCTTTGGTTCGTTCAAAATCTGCTTCAGGAATTTTTGCTGTGAATTAAAATTAGAGCCTAAATCCTGATAGTGAAGAAATGCATCTTTTCTATAACCTACATCAATGAAAGCAGCGTTCAACCCGGGCATAAGCTTCTTAACTTTACCAAGATAAATATCACCGACGGCAAAAGAAACACTGCGGACTTCTTTTTGAAGTTCCACAAGATTCTTGTCTTCCAATACAGCGATAGCCACCTCTTTGGGTTGTACATCGACTACTAATTCACTAATCACTATAAAAGAGGTTTTTATTATTTAAGACCTTATTTCACTTGTATATATACAAAGAACAAACTTAAAAGGTCACAGATTAAGTTTGTTCTTCTGAAGTCGCATAAGCTTATTTCTTCTTATGTCTATTTTTCTTCAGTCTCTTCTTACGTTTATGCGTAGACATTTTATGCCTTTTCCTTTTTTTCCCGCTTGGCATTGCTCTCTTTTTTTAAATTAATAACTGGGTTATTTCACTTTGTCATGAAATGTTCTTGCCGGTTTGAACGACGGAATGTTGTGCTCCGGGATAATGATTGTTGTATTCTTAGAAATATTTCTGGCGGTCTTCTGTGCTCTCTTCTTAACCACAAAACTACCAAAACCTCTTAAATACACGTTGTCCCCTTGGGACAGTGAACCTTTCACCAACTCCATAAAAGATTCAACACTGGTTAATACCGTCTGTTTGTCTATTCCGGTACTCCTTGCAATTTCGCGAACGATGTCTGCCTTTGTCATATTTGTAAATATTTAAATGTAGGACTAATTAAATTTTTGGATTGCAAATATATAGGATTTTCTTTATGTGAAAGAAAAAATAGCTGTTAATTTTCCGACTGTTACCTTTTTTAACTTTTGAACATGCGGATGCTCGTGCTTCATGTTGTTCATACTACCGGATTGCCTCCCTGACGCGTACTAATTTGCGTAATAAATCTTCCAGTAAATCGAGGTGGAGCATATTGGCGCCGTCGGATTTGGCATGAGCGGGATCGAAGTGGGTTTCAATAAAAAGGCCGTCGGCTCCCACAACGATGGCGGCCTTAGCTATTGTCTCAATAAGACCGGGTAGACCGCCTGCGACGCCGGATACCTGATTGGGTTGCTGAAGCGAATGGGTCACATCCATGACGACAGGATAACCAAACCGTTGCATCAGTGGAATACTACGATAATCGACCACCAGATCGGTATAGCCGAATGTCGTCCCGCGTTCGGTAAGGATAACGTTGACATTGCCGGCGTCTATTACCTTTTGTGCGGCAAACTGCATGGCGTCGGGCGAAAGAAACTGACCTTTCTTTATGTTGACGTACTTTCCCGTCCGGGCTGCCGCAACCAGTAAATCGGTCTGCCTGCAAAGGAAAGCGGGAATCTGGAGCATATCCACGTATCCGGCAGCTATCTCTGCCTCATAGGCCTCGTGAATGTCGGTAATGGTCGGAATATTGAAAGTTTCGCTCACCTTACGAAGTACTTTCAGGGCCTTCTCATCGCCTATGCCTGTGAATGAATCTAAGCGGGAACGGTTTGCTTTGCGGTACGAACCCTTATATATGTAAGGAATATTAAGCCGTCCGGTTATTTCCGTTATGTGCTCCGCGATTCTCAAAGCCATGCCCTCTCCTTCAATCACGCATGGCCCTGCGATTAAGAAGAAGTTCCCGTTATTTTTCAAATCGTATGTTGTCATCATTGCTTGTATATATAAATAATATGTATATAATATGAAGGTGTTAGTTTGCAAATGTACTGCTTTATTTTGATCTCTCTGATGAAACACATACCTTTGCTTGAAAAATATATTAAGTATGAAGTATTTGTATCTCCTGTCGGCATTATGTATACTGTTCGTGCATTGTAGCGGGCAGAAAACTCAAAAGGTTGAAGAAGCGGAAAGCGCCGAAGGCAATCCGCTACCTGCTTTCCGGATGCCGGCAATTCCCTCCGTATTGGTAGAGCCGGGCGAACGGGCGGAATATCTGGTGAAACATTATTGGGATAACTTCGATTTTTCCGATACATCTTATATTCACTTGCCGGAAATCACAGAACAGGCTTTCGTGGATTATATTGATATTATGCCTTATGCCGCAATACCTGTGGTATCGGGTTCCATCAAAGATATGCTGAAAAGGGCGGAAGCGGAAAAGAAGACGCTTCTGTACTTTACCGATTTATACGAGAAATATTTGTATGAGCCTAATTCATCCTTGCGCGACGACGAGTTCTTTATTCCTGTCCTTGAGGCAATGCTGGCTTCTCCTTTGGTGGAGGAGAAGACGCGCCCGGCCTACTTGCTGAAACTTGCTCTACGAAACAGGAAAGGAGAAACAGCTACTGATTTTACATATACCTTAGCCGACGGGAATAAGGCTACGCTACACTCCATACGCTCCGATTATACGCTCCTGTTCTTCTACAATCCCGATTGCCGCAACTGTAAAGAGGTGTCCGAGCTGCTTAAAGCGTCGCTTCCCATTCAGTATTTTATGAAAGAAGACAAGCTCCGTATACTTGCCTTATATCCCGACGAGGACTTGACGGCATGGAGGAATTATATTCCTAACGTGCCGACGGAATGGATTAATGCCTACGATGCCGATACACGTATCAAGGACGATGAGATATATGACTTGAAGGCGATCCCCATAATTTATCTCTTAGATAAGCGGAAGACGGTGTTGCTGAAAGATCCGACGTTTGAGGCGTTGGAATATTTCCTGCAACAGCAAATTTCCCCCGCAGAGGTAATCTCGTCGAAATGACGGTCTTTTCTTTTTTATGCTAAAAACGTACTATCTCCTTGATGGGAATTGAAAATGTTTTCCGATATATAGCGCTAATGACCGGAACGTAAACTATACCCGTGACCTTATCTCATTATCAGGAAAAGAAACTTTAGTTAAGATAGCGGAAGTCTCAAAAGTTCGCCGGGGAGGGTCCTCACAGTGTGTGGAAGTCTCAAAAGTTCGCCGGGGAGGTTCCTCACAGTGTGAGGAAGTCTCAAAAGTTCGTCGGGAATGTTCCTCACAGGGTGTGGAAGTCTCAAAAGTTCGCCGGGAAGGTTCCTCACAGTGTGGGGAAGTCTCAAAAGTTCGTCGGGAAGGTTCCTCACATGGTGTGGAAGTCTCAAAAGTTCGTCGGGAAGGTTCCTCACATGGTGTGGAAGTCTCAAAAGTTCGTCGGGAAGGTTCCTCACAGTGTGGGGAAGTCTCAAAAGTTCGCTGGGGAGGTTCCGTATAGGTTACGGAAGTCTCAAAAGTTCGCGCGGGGAGTTCCGTATAGGTTACGGAAGTCTCAAAAGTTCGTCGGGGAGGTTCCGTATAGGTTACGGAAGTCTCAAAAGTTCGCCGGCGGAGTTCCGTATAGGTTACGGAAGTCTCAAAAGTTCGCCGGCGGAGTTCATCACAGGAAAATATATGCAGGAAATTAAAACTTTGGTATTTGCAACCAACAATCTCCATAAGCTTGAGGAAATGCAACAAATAGTACGCGGGAAGGTACGCTTGCTCTCGCTTGCCGACATAGGCTGCCGGGAGGATATACCCGAAACGGCCGATACTTTTGAAGGAAACGCCTTGCTCAAAGCCCGCTTCGTGAAAGAACGCTACGGCTATGACTGCTTTGCCGACGACAGCGGATTGGAGGTCGAAGCCTTAGACTACGCCCCCGGCGTTTACTCGGCCAGGTATGCAGGCGTGGAACACGATTCCCGCGCCAATATGGACAAGCTTTTATCCCTGATGCTCGGAAAGAGCAACCGCAGAGCCCGCTTCCGCACCGTCATAGCCTTAGTAGTAGCAGACGGGAGGGAATATACTTTTGAAGGCATCATAAACGGCGTCATAACGGAAGAGAAGAAAGGCTCCGGAGGATTCGGCTACGACCCCGTCTTCCTGCCCGACGGTTACAATCAGACCTTTGCCGAAATGACGGACGACGTAAAAAACAATATCAGTCACCGCGCCTTAGCCGGCCGGGAACTTCTGAAATTCTTATCCAACTATAACACACAAAAAGAATGAAACGGTTTATCATACTGCCGCTCTTATTGGTCGGCCTGCTCCAAACGGTACGCCCGCAAAGTATAGGAACATGGCGCTCCTACCTGGCATACAATAACACCACCGCCGTAGCGGAAGGCAACAACATAGTATATGCCGTCGCCGACGGATCGCTTTACAGCTACGGGAAAGAAGACAACAGTCTGCGCTATTATTCAAAGGAATCGGGACTTAGCGATAGCCGTATAAGCTGCATCGGGTACAATAGCGAAGAAAATACGCTTGTAACCGTTTACGCCGACGGCAACATAGACCTTATGGATGATAACAACAAGGTATACAACCTCCCCTTCCTTTTAAACAGTACCAACATACAGGACAAATCCGTTTACTCGGTTTACAGCAGCAAGGAAATATCCTACCTCTCGACAGCCTTCGGCATAGTAGCCCTCAATGTAAAGAGGAAAGAGATAAAGGAAACGTACCGTCTTAACCTCCCCATCCGTTCTACCGTCATACACAATGAATACATCTACGCCGTAACCTCGGACGGCGACGTGATAAGGGCATCGCTCGGCGGCAACCTCCTTGACCCCGCCAACTGGAGCGATTATACCGTCGCCGTCTCCGAAGGCGTGAAGGATACCGTCCGGCAGGCCTGCGTATTCCGGGACGCCCTCTGCCTCCTTGTCGAGAACAAAGGAATATACTATGTATCCGGCAACAGCTTGCAACCCCTGCTCAACCATGCCTCCATCAAAAACATAAAGGTAGAAAACGGGAAGCTTGCCGCCTTCTCCGCCGGAGAACTCTTTATTTACTCCTCGCTCACGGAAAGGGACAGGGGCAATATCGCCGGTATAACCGACATATCTTCGCTCAAGGACAATAACACCTTCTGGCTGGCGACCGGCACAAAAGGTATAGTCTCAATCCGCCGCACAGGCGCCAACCAATACCAGACCCTTGTCGAAGACATCGTCAACGACGGCCCCAAGCGCAACCTCAACGCCTTCCTTAGTATGCACAACAACAAGCTCTACGTAGCCGGCGGAGGACGGTGGGCCAACCGTTTCCAAAACCCCGGAACAGTCATGATCTACGACGCCGACAGTCTCAAATGGAATAACCTTAAAGATATAAGCGGCTTCATGGACGCCACCTGCATAGCCGTAGACCCGAAGGATGACGCCCACCTATTCGTCTCCACCTGGGGAGAGGGAGTGTACGAATTTAAAGACGGCGAACTGCTGCAAAGGTATAACCATACCAACAGCGCCCTGTCCACAATCTACCCAGGCAGCGCATCACAGTACAACTACGTTCGCGTCGAAGGCGTATGCTTTGACAAAGAAGGCAACCTCTGGATGACCAATACCGAAGTAGCGGACGCAGTTGTCGTCATGAAGGCCGACGGCGCATGGACAAAACTCAGGTACGACGCCATCTCCAATGCCACCATGGCAGACAAAATACTGATAGCAAGCAACGGGCACAAGTGGATAAACTTGGTACGTGTGGACAAAAGAGGCATATTCGTGTTCGACGACAGAGGAACGATCGACGATACCTCAGACGATGTATCGCACTATTACAGCTCGCTCAACGATAACAGCGGCGACATAGGGGCAAGCGAATTCCTTTGCATAACCGAAGACCGTAAGGGATATATATGGATAGGAACAAACCGCGGCGCGCTTATCGTAACCGTCCCTTCGCGAGGCGTGGAGGGTAATATGACAGGCTCCCGCATCATACATAAGGACGAGAACGGCAATATGCAGTACTTCCTCGCCGATGAAAGGGTGAACGCCATAGCCGTAGACGGCGGGAACCGTAAATGGATAGGAGCCTACAACTCCGGCCTATACCTGCTGAACGAAGACGGCACGGAAATAATACACCACTTCACAGCCGCCAACTCCCCGCTTCTATCCGACAATATCCAAAGCTTAGCCATAAACGACCTCACCGGCGAAGTCTTCATAGGAACCGACGGAGGACTGATCTCCTATATGGGCGAAGCGACTAAGGGTAGCGAAACATACTCAAACGTCTACGCCTTCCCCAACCCCGTGCGCCCGGACTACGACCGCCAGGTCGTAGTAACAGGCTTGATGGAAAACTCTAACGTCAAGATAACCGACGCCCGCGGCAACCTCGTCTACGAAGGACGCTCCGCAGGCGGACAAATAAGCTGGAACTGCCGCAACAGGAGCGGTAGCCCCGTCGCTTCGGGCGTATACATAGTCTTAGCCTCCACGCCGGAAGCCGGCGAAAGCGCAGTCACAAAAATAGC
>JAIRZN010000054.1 GCA_031267205.1 Tannerellaceae bacterium
TTTTTGCGGGGGCGTGATTAGCAACTGATATGCAGTTGGCGCAGGACGTCGCGGATTTTCTCGAACGTGGTGATGCGCGTGGGCACTAAGGGGAGGCGGAGTTTGTTTTCGATGTATCCCATTGCGTTGAGCATACTTTTTACTCCTGCCGGGTTGCCGTCGATAAAGAGGAGGTTGAATAGTTCCGTAAAACTGTGGTGGATAGTTCGCGCGCCTGCATAATCGCCTGCTAAGGCGAGGCGCACCATACGGCTGAACTCGCGGGGGAAGGCGTTCCCTATGACCGAGATAACGCCGACGGCGCCCAGCGTAATCAGGGGGAACGTTATGGCGTCGTCGCCGGAAATGACGCTAAAGTCGGCAGGTTTATTCTTTATTATGTCGTCTATCTGGGTGAAATCGCCGGAGGCTTCCTTTACGGCTATGACATTTTTGAATGCGCGGGCGATGCGCAAGGTTGTTTCGGCGGTCATGTTCACGCCCGTGCGTCCCGGGGCGTTATATAGGACAATCGGGAGCGGGGTGGCCTCTACGATAGCCTCGTAATGCCTGAATATACCTTCCTGGGATGGTTTGTTGTAGTAGGGGACGACCGAGAGGATGGCGTCAATTCCTTCAAAGCGGTTTTGCTTCAGCTTATCCACCACGGCGCGTGTACAATTGCCTCCTACTCCTAAGACGAGGGGGATACGCCCGCGCACTTTCATTGTCACACATTCTATGATTTTATCCTTTTCATCTTCGGTCAGCACCGGCGTCTCGGCAGTGGTGCCTAAGACTACGAGGTAGTCTGTTCCGTTCTGCAATTGGTAATCGACGAGTTTATTTAGTGTACCGAAATCAACGCTTTCGTTTTCCTTAAAGGGAGTAATGAGCGCTACTCCCATTCCTTTCAAATCGATGTCAGCCATACGGGGAAAAGTCTATTTTGTATTTATTACGGCAAAAGTAAATAAATAAATATCATTTGGAACGTATTGTCTGTAAATAATATAAAATATGCCGGAAGAAATGGCCGATGTTATCGTCCTCGCCCATAGGGATGGTCAGGTCGAACAAATGGCGTAAGGCCGACTTGTTTCCTACCTTAAAAGACGTCAGGTTAGTCAGCAGCAGGTAGTGCATAGCGCAGTCGCCCGTGCGCGTGAGGTCGATCAGTATATCGGCGGGGATGTCCTTGAACTGTTCGCATAACGACGGCGTTGGAAGTCCGTTTGAGCCGAATTCATCCTCTTTTATTTGTATCCACAGGGGGTCTATGTCCTCCGCTATCTTCATCTTTTTGGGGATGAAGACTACCATGGTGACATCCTTCTTAAGCCTGTTGAGTTCTTCGACGCAGGGTAAGACTTCGTTCCTGTCCTTTATGTTGAATGTAACTATGAAGGTTTTTGCTTCAGCGAGCGTGCAGAAGCGGGATTTCCTGGTTGAAGTATTCTTTACGATAGTCCGTATTTTCTTCCTGATAAAGTAACTTTGAAAAATCATTCGCCCAACATGTTTAAAAATTCATCCTCGTTTATAATTCCCACATTTAATTTGGTCGCTTTCTCCAGTTTAGCCGGCCCCATATTGTCGCCGGCCAGGATATAATCCGTTTTGCCGGAGACAGAGCCGGCGCACTTCCCGCCGTGTTGTTCGATCATGGCCTTATATTCGTCGCGCGAGTGGCGGGAGAATGTGCCGCTTATAACAAACAAAAGACCGTTGAGCTTCTCCGAGCGTGCCGTGAGCGACGCTTCGTCGACGGCCATCTGCAGCCCGTAGGCCTTCAACCGGTCAATTATGGCGCGGTTGCTTTCTTCCGCAAAATAACTCACTACGCTTTTTGCGATGCGTTCCCCTATCTCGTTTACTTGCATGAACGATTCCAGGCCGGCGTCTTGCAACTGCCCTATGTCGGTGAAGGCGTAGGCTAAGCGTTTGGCGACCGTTTCCCCCACATATCGTATACCCAGCGCGAACAACACCCGTTCAAAGGGTACCGTCTTGGATTCCTCCAGGCTCTTGAGCAGGGTCTGCGCGCTCTTCTCAGCCCAGCGTTCCAGGCGCAACATGCGGGGGAGCGTCAGTGTGTAAAGGTCGGCTATGTTGTTAACGTAACCGGCATTGTATAAGTCTTCCACCGTTTCGGGGCCCATGCGTATGTCCATGGCGCGTCGGGAGACGAAGTGCTCTATACGTCCCTTTATCTGTGTGTGGCAGCCTGATTCGTTGGGGCAGTAGTGGGCGGATTCGCCTTCGGGGCGCACTAACGGGTAGCCGCATTCGGGACAATTTGTGATAAAGCGTACCTCGTCGCCCATCAGTATGGAGCGGGCTGCGGTATCCACGCCTACTATCTTGGGGATAATCTCGCCGCCTTTTTCGACATATACATAGTCGCCCGTATGCAAATCCAGGCCTTTGATAATATCCGCATTATGCAGTGACGCCCGTTTCACGGTGGTTCCCGACAGGAGGACGGGCTCAAGGTTGGCCACCGGTGTGACCGCGCCGGTACGTCCTATCTGGAAGGTGACGGAGAGCAGGCGCGTAACCGCTCTCTCGGCCTGAAACTTATAAGCTATGGCCCAGCGGGGACTCTTGGCCGTGAAGCCGAGATTCCTTTGTTGGCGCAGTGAGTTGACCTTCAGGACTACGCCGTCGGTCGCTACCGGCAGCTTTTTGCGTTCCGCGTCCCAGTACGCCAGATAGTCGAAGACGTCGCCCTGTGTGTGGCATTTGCGGATGACGTCGGGTATCTTGAATCCCCACGTGCGGGCTATTTGCAGGTTGTCGTAATGCGTGCCGGCCGGGAGGCTTTCCCCCAGCATATAATATAGGTAAGCGTCTAACTTGCGCGAGGCTACAACGGCCGGGTTCTGCTGCTTGAGCGTGCCGGCGGCGGCGTTGCGCGGGTTGGCGAACAGCGGTTCCTCCTGTTCTTCCCGCTCCTTGTTAAGCCGGTCAAACTCCGCCCAGGGTAGCAATATCTCGCCGCGTATCTCGAACGTATCCGGGTACGCGGAGCCCATAAGTTGCAGGGGAACAGAGCGGATTGTCTTCACGTTCGCCGTCACATCGTCGCCCCGGGCGCCGTCGCCCCGCGTGATGGCGCGCTTCAGCCGTCCCTGCTCATATATGAGCGAGATGGACGTGCCGTCGTATTTCAACTCGGCCACTATCTCAAAAGGTTCGTTAAGCAGGCGCGCCGTGCGGTCGTAAAACTCGCGGACTTCATCCTCCGAGTATGTATTGCCGAGCGAGAGCATCGGGTAGGCATGTTCCACTTGTTCAAACTCTTTCGACAGGTCGCTGCCTACGCGGCGGGTAGGGGAACAGGGGTCGTCGTATTCGGGGTGCGTGTTTTCGAGTTGTTCTAATTCTTTCAGGCGGTCGTCAAACTCGCGGTCGGAGATTACCGGAGCCGCGAGCACGTAATAATTATAATTGTGTCGCGTCAGCTCTTCGCGCAGCGACTTTATTTTTGTTTCAATCTCGTTCATTGGCTATCATACGTAATTTATACAATGCATTTCATCTTTTATGCCATTTGAATGCAAATATACATGATAAAGCCGTAATATCACATAGATGGATAAAAATGGGGAGGTTTCTTTCCCCGTGGCAAGCGCATTTAAGCTTTGGAGGCCGGACAAAAAGACCTCCCCGCTGAGTTTGCCTCCGTCATTAGGTTTGAACCGTTTAGTATCTATTTGAAAGGCGGAGCATTGGCCGGAGCATCATCCCCAGCCTTTCGCTCCGCTAAGTATGCATTGGCTTTATTGGCTGAGGATAACGCCATTACGGCCGCCGATAAGGGGGAAAGGCCCGCAACTGACCTCAATCCGCGGATATGGACAAAAATTATTGGATTCTTAAATGTGTTCGCCATGTTTTTAAGGTATTTTTTTTCGTAGAAAGCTCCAAAACCTGTTCCTTGGAGGAGATTTTTTTAGTGGAAAGCTCCCCGCCGCGTCATTGGCTAAGTGTTTTTTTGTGGGAAACGCCCCGACTATTGCATTGGTTAAGTGTCTTTTTGTGGAAAGCCTCCCGACTGTCGCATTGGTTAAAATTTTTTTAGTGGAAAGCTTCCCGCCGCGTCATTGGTTAAAATTTATTTTGTGGGAAACGCCCCGACTGCCGCATTGGTTAAATTTTATTTAGTGGGAAGTTCCCTGCAATGCGATTGGTTAAATTTTATTTAGTGGGAAGCTTCCCGCAACGCGATTGGTTAAAATTTATTTAGTGGGAAACGTCCCGCAATGCGCTGGGGCAATACTTTTTTTTGTAGAAAACATCCCGCAATGCAGTTGGGGCAATACTTTTTTTGCGGAAAGTTCCCGCCACCTCCTTTGCTGCGCCGCCCTCTTTGTGGCTCTTGCGCAGCGGCTTTGGAGGAACGGGGAAACAAGGGCGTATTCCTCTGTTGCCCTTAGGGTTTCACTCTTCCGGATAATTATTTGAATCCTGCAAATAGTCGCTTGAGGCTTGCAAACGCGCTGCCCGAACGGCGCGCTGTGAACGAGGTGAAAGAAGGGTTACGAGCGACGGGGAAACAAGTTTTATATCCATATTAACTGCAACAACTTGGATTTGTCCTGTTTGTCCCGTCACTCTGAGGTTGTCCCCCTTATGATTTATTTCACGAATACTTTCTCTACTTTATGCTCGTCGCCCACCTGGGCTTTTACTATGTAAACGCCCTGTGCAAGTGGGATGCGGAAGTAGTTGGATGGTGTGTTTGAGGCGTATGCCTGCGCGCCGGTAACGTCGTATATCCGCAGGTTGCGTATCGGGTGCGACAGGGATTGCACTGCTATGGCGCGATCGGCGGACGATACGCTCCATTGCGGCAGGGGGGCGTCCTCGTTAGAGGTGATTCCGTTGCCGGTGTAATGTGCGCGGATGGCGAAGCGGTCGTTGATTTCCATTACGCCGCCGCCTGTTTTACCTGCGGCGAAGGTATAAGTCGAGTTCTGCTGGAGGTTTATTTCCTTGTTGGTCGCCTTGTCTATCAGCCATACGCTGTGCCCGAAGGTTTCCATGCCTGAAATTTCGAGCGTTACCTCGCCCGCATCGCGTATACGCAGCCCCAGGTTGGTATTCCTGGTCGAGAAATCGCCGTCGGCGTAGATTGACAGAGCGTCTTTCCAGGGCGTCAGGGCGTAGACCGTCAGCGGTATATCGTCGTAGAAGAGTTGGTATACGTCTTCCTTCACGTCGTAGTACGGATGGGCCTGAGGGTTGTAGTATAGGGCCGCGTAGCTTGTCTTGTCGCCTTGCGAGGCCTTGATGCGCAGTATGTTGGTCTCCTTTTCGGGCGCTGATGCGCGCAGGGTGTACGGATTCGTTACGTTGCTCGTCGTTGTCCATGAGGGCGACATTTTTATGTTCCCGGAGGCGTTTGTTTTCTTCATTACGAAGAATGATTTCAAGGGCGGGATCATGCCGCTGTTTGTTCCTCCGGTGGGGACGTTGCTGATCAGGTATCTCATTCCGTCGTTTGTGGCGTTTGCAAGATGGCTGATGAAATTTACGCTAATGTTGCCGTCCCATTCTATGTATCCGTTGGATTCGAGGATTGTGCTATTCCCGTTGAGGAACTTGCTGACGTCTAAATAGGCCATGTATGGGTTTACTACCTGCATGAACCTGTATTGGGCGCCCATGTCGCCGGGTACGGCGAGGTTGAACTGGTCTCCGCTAAGCGTAACCCCGTCTGTTATGAAGCGGTTGGCGTTTGACCTGGCGAGGTTGTTGTAGGCCGTACCGTTGGCGGCGGTGTACGAGGTCGCAGTCTTGGGGAAAGTAAGCGTCGAGTCGCGGTTGACGGAGGTTGCCGTCAGGCGGAAGTTGAGGGCTGTGCCTATGGGCAGTGGCGCTCCGGGGTTGCCGACGGTTGCCGTCAGGTGGTTATTCACGGGCGAGCTGCCTTGTATGTCAGGGTTGGGCATTTGGAAGAACATCATGTATACGTCGCCCCAATTAGGGCTTCCATCGCTTTTCCTGAAGTGGTAATCGCCCGAATACATGTCTCGCAGGGGTGGGGACCATGAGATGAAGTTATCTTTTTCCCATGGCGTAAGTTTAAATTCCACCGAAGCGTTGGCGTAGGTCAGCACGTGCGGGTTTTTGATCATCGCCCTGTCTTTCATTGTTATATTGCGGCTTTGCACGGGGCCGGTCAGTTCGGGATAGTTGGTTGCGCCCGATGGTATGATGACGTCGACGCATCCGGTAGGTTCCCATGCTACGGGCGTCTCATACGTGCCCTTGACTTCGACCCAATTGCCCGGATTCTTCCAGTTATGGTCGACGAGGCCTGTCCATCGCATGGTGGCCGTAGAGCCGGAATGGTTAGCCACGTATACCGTCAGTTTCCCGTTAGGGAAGTCTACGGATGTATAAGGCCCCGTTTGCACAATCGGGTGAATCATGTAGACCGAGTCGACAATTCCCATGTTTATCGTCCTTGAGAGGCCCGACCCCAAGGGGTGTTCGCTTTCGTCGTACCAGTTAAACACTATGCCCGGCGACCCCAGGGGTTTATGGGCAAGCGTGATGGTAGTCGCCGCGCCGTAGCAAGCGGCAAAGCCTCCCGTAGTGCTTTCGAGCACGTATATATATACTTTTGAACTGACTGTTGTATTTTGGGCCGGATTAAATTCGGGGTTGGAGAAGGTGAAGGTATACTGGAACGAGTCGATGCCGGCGGTTAGTATATCCCTTGCGTCGTGGTGATAGATCACGGCGGCGTTGTGTCCTGTTCCTGAGAAAGTCAGGTAGCCGGCTTTGGGCTGTTGGGAAATGTCGGCGCCGGTGATAGTCCGTCCGGCGTAAAAGTCGTAGGGGCTGTAATCGGGGAGGTAATCATTGTCAAGGATGTTAATCTTTACCTGATTGTATTCCTGCACGGTTGCGGCGTCGTCGAACGAGCGGTATTTGGATACGCGCGCGCTTTGGTCGCTCCAGTCGCAGTCGCGGTATTGCCGCCGCGCCACGCCTATTCCCAGGTTAGGGTTAGATTCCGTGCCCAGCGGGTCGTCGTCCAACCCGAAGCGCCACACCCAGGGGCTACCTCCGCTGTCGTCGGCCAGCCGCACCCAGTATACGTCGCTTGCTGACGTGACGGGTATCCTTATGCGCAGTTCGCCGCCGGGTCTGATGCCGGTGAAGGATGTTGTAGGAGCGGCGAAGGTTCCCGACCCCGGTGTGGTTTCGTGCAGCAAGCTTGAGCTGTTCAACGCATATTTATTTACATAAGTAGTTTGCGAAACCACGTTGTTACGATATATGGCGATGGGAGTTGCCGCCGGGACGTTCGACTTGGCCACGTCCCAGTTGCCGATAGTTATTTCCGCGTAGTTCAGCGCTCCCACGGTTACTATTTTAGGTCTCTTATTGGGGTTTGTTTCCTTGGCGTCCAGGATATAGGCCGCCGTTTTGTAAACGATCGGTTCGAACTTGAGCTTTTGTTGCGGAAACAAGGCAGGGGTGTCAGCGGTATAGTAAGGCAACTGCAACAACGTGCCGTTGAAAGGCCGAATAGAGTCGATGACTTTGATCACCTGGTTATTTACGTCCTTAATTTCCTGCCGGAAGGTAAATTCCGGCGACAGGCGGTTGATGGCATGGCGTCCTTCAGCCTTCGTAGGCGTAGTCAGATCAGGATCAATCTTAAATGGGTCGTACATGAACTGGTTCCATACCGGTAGCGCCGGGGCGAACTTGTCGCCGGTAGGGCCAACGACGTAGATATATCCCCAAGGGTCGTCATTACCGCTGGAACTATGCGATATAACGACAATCTCGGCAGAAGCGTCGTTGTCAATATCTGCAATAACAGGGTATTCGAATCCGGTGTACGATTTGGCCGCCTGACTGAACTTTATTACGTCCGAACTGGTAGTGGTCAATTTAACAAACGGGATTGTCGGCTTGATAACGCGCAGGGTCTTTTCGTCGCGGTAACAAATTTCCTGGATTCCGTCATTGTCAAAATCAAACATGGTGAACCCTGTATTTAGCGAACGGTCTTCATGCTCCATTATAAAAGATCCCTTTAAATCTCCCGCCGCCGCATCATATGTAAGGGCGAATATGCAACCTTGCACTGCTGTAGGCCATGAGTAAGAAGTAGGAATCCCGCCATTGGTGTCCGTAATAGTTGCTATATTCGGATGTTTAGGAAAATTGGCAGTGGTAATATTTATACGTCTCGTTAGTACAGCTATCTCCGGTAAGCGGTATTTTTTATTATTGACTATCTGCTCGCGTCCATCAATATCGCCAATATATACATACGAATTACTACCCGTATCTCCTGCCCCTCCAGAGGGAAGCGATATACTCCGCGATGCAATCAAGTATGGATGCGCCACACCGGCATTATCGAATCCGGGATTCCATACATTAACAACGACAGCACTCGTCTGACTGGTACCGGCCCGGCTGACTACTACTACGTCGGCCTTCCCGTCTCCGTCTACATCCGCTACTCCCGTGTAACCGTCGGGTACGCCCGACATCTGGATTACATCTGCAGAAAATTCATATCCTGCCACGGGCGTGGCAGGCATTGTGCCGAGGTTATCTTTCCTCATCCTGAAGATTACTCCCCCGACAACAATATCGTATACGCCATCCAAGTCCATATCATAGACATAAGGAAAAGAAACATATTGATCTCTATGTGCTGATGCGGAGAGACTGCCTCCTGGAGCGTTTGGGTTACGCCCAAAATAGTATGCGCCACTACCTACGGGATAATCGGTATACATAAATAACAAGGCTCCATTTTTAGCATTATATATCCTGTTGTACACTAAAACTTCAGGATCTCCATCTCCATCAAAATCAACCACCACGGGAGTTGCTTTCTCGTAATCAGTGGCTCCGTAATTAGCGGCGCTAATCCATCTTTGACCTAACGAGTAGTGCCCGGTGGTCTTATTATAAACCAAATTAAATGAAGCTACCTTGTGTTGATAATACCGGCTGGTAGCGGCTATATTATTTACTCCATCAGGAAAGGCAACAATCAACTCTATCGTTCCATCTCTGTCGGAATCCACCAACGCCATTATAGAGGGAGCTCCATGCCAACCGGCATGGCGATAATCCGCATTATCAGCACATCCGGGGAAAAGCAACTTATCTATTCGCACACCTGTCTGACCATTGTATATATGTATCCCCGTATAGCATCCGTATGTGGCATCTATCAGACTTTCATTAGTTGATTTTGCTATCCCGATGATTTCAGGATAGCCGTCTCCGTTTAAGTCGGCGACCAAAGGTATCGAAAAGCCATACAGCCGGTTATTAGTAGCTGTTCCATTAATAGCATCGGATTTGAACCGGAAGCCGGAAGAGAAAGTTACTGCGCCCATATAGGTGAAGCAGGCGGTTATGCTTCCGCTATGAACGTACCCCGGCGCATTGCGGAGCACCTGCCCCGATGCATGGGGTGACAGGGTTAAAAGCGTAATTACGAACAGTAGTGTTTTTGTTATAGTTATTTTTCTCATTGTCTTTGATGAATTATTATGACAGAACTCGTACAATATATTTGCATGTTATTATTTTGCGACTAAGGAGCCGCCAGGGTATTTGACGTCGCGTATGCAACGGACAGGATAGGCATCGGTACGGTGAGCGCTTTTATGGGACCCGGCGGCAGCATCGTAGAGGTATGCGTCGGCGCCTCGTGCGGAGGCTCCCCATATGAGACTTCCGGGAATAGCCGTAACGCCGTCCGTCCCGCTAAGTCCGCCCGTATTGGGGATAGTCATACCGTTTTTACCGTTAGTGAAACCATTCAAGGGCGAGGCCTCGTTGTTTTCTGCCGGAGGGACCCGCCAGCCGAACGGACAGGGATCGTATGGAGCCTTTTCGCCGTCGATAGTTGTCCAGAGATTGTTTTTCTGGCCGGCCGTCATCCAGTCGTAAGGGAACGTATCACCGGTAATGAATGTATACAGGATAGCGGCTACCCCTTGTTCATCCATATTCTGAGGCGCAGGCGAAATATGTCGGTCGGCAACAACGTCCGGGTCTTTACGCCCCCACTGGTAGCGTATGGAATTACCGAGGTCTCTATCCATAAAGGTATATCCGTTATGATGCCGCCAATAAGAAGGGGATTCAAAATCCACAGCATTCTCGACCACCCATACCGTCCAGGTATAAACGGCGCCGGCGGCGCTTCGGGCTTCAACAATTAGGACGCCCTCCTGGTTGGGCGCAACAAAATCAAAGGTTCCCTGTCCGTTTATTGCATTCGTCGTCTGGGTACTATTTATAAACCGCCAGTTTGCGCTGACCATATCAATCGCCCTGTCAACGCCATCCATGTTTGCCGACGACTTGGGGATAATGACAAGGCCCCCTTTTTGTACCACATACGTATTCGAGCCGGGGCTTTGGGTCAGGTGAATGTACTGCTTGAGTGTGCCGGCCGAAAGTTCAATCGTTGCTCTGCGGGTAGTTCCCGTATTATTATCAGGCGCAATAATTATAACCTTATTGGTGGCGGGATACGAGATACACTGATAACCCGCAGGGGTGGCGCCTACAAACTTTGCCGTCCAGCCTCCGGGGTAAGATGTTGCTACCGGAATCTCCGCATCCTTACAATTCCAGTCCATCCTCACATCTGTAGACTGGCATCCCAACCAGTAGTTATCAAGGTAGATGATGTCGTTGATAGTCTTCGTAGCAGGATCTGTTCCGTCGATTATCAGGTTGGGGTTGAGGGGGAGCAC
>JAIRZN010000057.1 GCA_031267205.1 Tannerellaceae bacterium
CGACAAAGATAATAACTTTAATACTTAACTTCCAAATCCGACCGGATATTTCTTTTCGAAACTATCCCCCTTCGTCTCCTTCTGTCTATCCCTCTCTCGGAATGCGGGTGCAAAGGTAGCCGCTTTTTCGTTATATCCAAATCTTTTCTGACCTTTTTTGCAACTTTTTTTTTGCATTATATCTAATACCGCTGCTGTTCAGCAGTATATCCTCCTAAAAAAATATGAAAAAAATTTCCGCCAACATCTCATTTACGGCGTCGGCGGGTCAAATTCGTTTGAGTAACTCTGAAAACCTTTGTTTTTTCCCTCATCGCTTTTCAAGCTCAATTTGGTTTTCGGGGGAAAAGCGTTGAGGTTTGCGGAGATATTTGATTATTAAATGTGTTTGATATGTCTTTTTTAGTGTTTTTTTCTGTGGAAGGCTCCAAAACCGGCATTTTGGAGGAGGCTTTTTTTGTGGAAAGCGTCCTGCAGCGTCATTGGTTAAAATTTTTGTTGTGGAAAGCTTCCTGATTGCCGCATTGGTTAATTTTTTTTTTGTGGAAAGCTTCCTGCGGCGTCATTGGTTAAAATTTGTTTTGTGGGGAACGTCCTGCAGTGTGATTGGGCGAAACTTTTGTTGTGGAAAGCTTCCCGCAGTGTGATTGGGCAAAACTTTTGTTGTGGAAAGCTTGGGCCGCTTTTTGGCTGCGCTGCACTTTTTGTTACTCTTGAGCCGTCGTCTTGGAGGAACGGGGAAGCAGGGGTATATTCCATTGTTACACTTGGGGTTTTACTTTCCCTGCTAATTATTTGAATCTTGCAAATAGTCGCTTGATGCTTGCAAATGTGCTGCTTGAGCGGCGCGCTACCTGGGGGGTTCCGGGCGTGTCAGTGTTCGGGATGTTGCACTAAGACTGTGCCTTTGAGGTTGGCGTTTTTGAGATTAGCGTTTTTGAGGTTGGCGCCGGTGAGGTTGGCGTTCTCAAGGTTGGCTTCGACTAAGTTGGCGCCGTTAAGGTTGGCGCCGTTAAGGTTGGCTCCCGACAGGTTGGCCCTTTCCATGTTGGCCCATACGAGGTTGGCCCATTCGAGGTTTGCGTCTTTAAGGTCGGAATCTACGAGGTATGCGCTTTCCATTACGGCCTCGCGCATATTGGCCCCTTGGAGGTTCACGCGGTTGAGGAAGGAGTTCCCCAGGTTGGCGCCTTCGAGGTTTGCGCCGGCAAGAAGAGAATCGGTCATTACGGCCCTTTCCATGATGGTTTTTTCGAGGCAAGCATCCGTCAGGATAGCATTCTCCATGCTGGCGTCGGTCAGTATGGCATGGCTGAGGTTGGCATGGCTGAGGATAGTTTCGTTCATCTGTACGCCGTTGAGGTTAGTCTTTTCCATATCGGCCTCCGTCATGTTAGCTTTGTTGAGCAAGGCTCGTTCGAGGTTGGCTCCGCTAAGGATTACCCTTTCCATAGTCGCCTCCGTCAGGTTGGCTTCGCTGAGCGCGGAGCGTTCGAGGTGGGTGTCGCGCAAATTAGCCTGTTTGAGGTTAGCCTGCCTGAGGTTGGCCTTCATCATGATGGATTTCTCCAGGTTCACGCGTTCCATATCGGCATCTATCATTACGACGTCCTCCATCAGGCAGTCCTTCATGGTTGCTCCCGCGAGGATGGTTCCCGCGAGGATGGCTTTTTCGAGATTGCTGCCGTTGAGGATGGTCTTGGTAAGGTCGGCGTCTTGCAGGTTGGCCCCGTTCAGTTTTGCGCCGGACATGGCAGCCTGCTTCAGATTGGCCCGCTTTAGGTTGGATCCCTCCATTATGGCCATCTTAAGGTTGGCTTTTTCCAGGATGGCTTCCGTAAGGTTACTGTCCGAGAGGACAGCATCTTCCAGGTCGGCCTCCGTCATGATGGCCCGCTCGAGATTTAGGTTCTTCAGGTCGACCCCTTTAAGGCAGGCTTTGTATAGGTAGGCTTCCGCAAGTATGGCTCCCGTCATATCGGCGTTAGAAAGCTTTGTGCCGTCGAAGCGGGCCTTGCTGAGGTTGGCTTGCCGGAGGATAGCGCCTTCCATATTTACGTTTTCCAGGAGAGTTTGCGTCATGTCTGCCCTGGTTAAGTCCGTTCCGTTCAGGGTGGCGTCTTTCAGGCAGGCATCCCGCAGGCAAGCGTCCTGAAGGCAGACATTTTCCAGGTTGGCTCCTTCGAGATTGGCGTTTTGCAGGCATGAGTGCGCGAGGGTTGTTTCGCGGATGACGACGTTCGCCATTGAGGCGTTTGTCCAGACGCTTCGTTCCATCGTCGATTGTTCGATTACGGCGCCATCCAATACGGCGCCTTCAAGCGTAGCCTCTTCGAGCGCTACCTCGTCGCACAGGGTGTTTTCAAACCGAGCTTCCCTCAAGACGGCTTTATTGAGGGATAGTTTACGCAGCGTGGCGCCGGAGAAGTCGACTTTTATCATGCATGCCTCGTCGGCATTGGAGGCGGTTATGCAGGCATTCCGCAGGGACACGTTCGTAAGATTGGTTTTTTGCAATCCCACCTCCGTCAAGGATGCGCCGTCAAGGTTTGCGCCGGTCAGGTCGACGTTATGCAACTGTACGTTTTCCATCCTTATGCCCGCCAGGTAAGCCGCCTTCAATTCCGCACGGCAGGAGTAGGAGAAGAAGACAGTCTCCCGGTCTTCCTGTTTGAACAATAGCCTCAAGATAGCCGGGATTTCGTCTGATGGCGAGTCCTTGTATTCAGCTAAGTAGCGGGGTTTATTCGATGTTGTGCAAATATGGTGGCAAAGCATTTCGAATATCGGTTTTTCGAACTTCGCCGGATATTCCTTAGCCAGTATGCAGAGGTTGTAAGCCCCACCTATGCGGATGGCCTCGCTCTCATTACCCAGGAATTCAACGCCTTGAGCGAAGCGATTGTTTTGCCGGTTTTCTTTGTCCAACTCATACTGCGCTTTCTGTTCAACAAGCAGTTTTTTCCCGCAGGTAATCCTGTATTGCGTCAGCATGATTAAACAAAGGATGGCGATAAAGGCGAAGGCGGCTGTCCAGACCAGATAGAAGTCCCGAAGGTTTTCGATGCCGAAGGTATATAAGTCGCCTATGCGCAGGTCTGTTATTTTCCATAAAGATACAGATATGAAGGGTAGTAAGAATAGAACTACGGTAAGAGTAAGGATTGTCTTTGCCCGCGAAGTCATGGTTCAATATCTTTTCTCTATTTCCGCTCCCGGGAAGTAATGGGACAGTATTTGCCTGTAATCATACCCTCGCGCGCCCATTACGGCTGCCCCGATCTGACATAGTCCGACGCCATGCCCCCATCCTGCGCCCGTCAGCCGGAAGTGTGCGCCGTCGGGCAAGGTTTCTTTGACGACCGTAAAGGCGGAGCTGTAAAGATGGCTTTCCGACAAGGTGCGGCGTATTTCAAGCTCTTTACCTATGGTATAAGTGAGGCGCGTCCCGACAATCTTCAGCTTCTCTATCCTCCCGGATGCTCCGCGTTTGAGAGGGACGAGGTCGATAATGTCCCCAAAGTCCATGCCACTTTTCCGCCGGATAAGCTCGGATAGCTGTTCCTGCGAATATCGCACTTCCCAACGGAAGAAGTCGGTCGTTTCCTGATCGTAGTTATTCAACACCTGGCCCAGTATCTCCCTGTCACGAGTATTGCAAAAAGCTGCGGGCGAGGTGGCGATCCAGCGTTCGGCTTCCGCTTCGACGGTGAGGTCGGGGAAGTCCGCGTCACGGCCGTCGCGTAATGCGATGAGGTAGGAGTGAGGCGTTGGTTGCCATACGTTTTCAAACCGTTCGGTTATTCCGCCGCAGCATTTGGAGAAACGTGTGTCGCATATCTCGCCGTTGTGTACCAATATCTCACCCCTTGTCGCCCGTATTACTTCCGCAACCAAGGGTGTGGAAGCGCGTGTTATACCCTGGTAGCGCTGGCAATGATCATCGGCGCAGACGTCGAACAAGTCATGGTCTTCGCGATCGTACCAACGAACTAATTCATCACCGGTACGGCAGGAAGTTTGATGGGTCGCCGGATGTTTGGAAGAATCAATCTGCGCCAACAGCCAACTGCGCGAGATGAGGGCGTGGGCTTTCAGGAACTCGGCCGACGCCGTAGCGCTCATTTCCGAGGATATGACGCTGGTAAGGTACTCTTCCACATCCACGCGGTTTATGACGACAATGCCGTCTCCTTGTACTACCATATTAAGCGCTCCCCGGAAACGTTGGTTCTCTTTGCGTTGCCAGTGGAAATCAATTCCGATAGTAACCTCTTTCACGTCAAAGGAGGAGGCCGCCGGCGACAGAGGTTCAAAGAGAAGCTCGCCGTAGAGCTTCCCGTTGAAGTCGATCATGCCGTCGCGCAACGAGGCTTTTTGTTCTCCTGTAAAGACATCGCCGCTCTCAGCAAGCGCATAATTTTCATTAAACACAAAGGAGACGGTTTTCTCCGTCATAAGGCCAACGTTAATTGATGGAGCTTCCATATACTGTTCGATTAAGGGATTATACCGGTTTAAAACTCCGCATTATTAGGAGTGCGGGGGAAGGGTATCACGTCACGAATATTCGTCATACCGGTTACGAATAGCAGCAAGCGCTCAAATCCAAGCCCGAAGCCGGAATGAGGAGCCGTTCCGAAACGCCGCGTATCCAGATACCACCAAATGTCTTTTGTCGGGACATCCATCTCTTCAGCGCGTTGCGAGAGCTTGTCATAGTCTTCCTCACGTTGCGAACCGCCGATTATTTCGCCGATTTTAGGGAACAGGACGTCCATGGCGCGCACGGTTTTACCGTCGTCATTCTGTTTCATGTAGAACGATTTAATTTCCTTCGGGTAGTCGGTTAGTATGACAGGGCATTTAAAGTGGTCTTCCACCAAAAACCTTTCATGCTCCGCCGCCAGGTCTGCTCCCCAGAAAACGGGGAACTCAAAGGCGCGCCCCTTGGCGATAGCCTCTTCCAGGATGCTTACGCCTTCGGTATATGTCAGGCGGATGAAGTCCTGCTTCAGCACGAAATTCAGGCGATCCAGCAGTTCCTTGTCGAACATATTGTTCAGGAACTCTATGTCGTCGCGGCAGTTGTCCAGCGCCCAGCGCACGCAGTATTTGATAAAATCTTCGGCAAGTTGCATATTGTCTGCTATCTCGTTGAAGGCCACTTCGGGTTCTATCATCCAGAACTCTGCCAGATGGCGGGGCGTGTTGGAATTTTCAGCGCGAAACGTGGGGCCGAAGGTATAAACAGCGCCTAAGGCCATGGCGGCGAGTTCGCCTTCAAGTTGTCCCGACACCGTCAGGCTTGCTTGCTTGCCGAAGAAGTCGCCGGCGTAGTCGATAGAGCCGTTTTGGTCTTTCTTAAGGTCATACATGTTGAGGGTTGTCACCTGAAACATCTGCCCGGCGCCTTCGCAGTCGGAAGCGGTGATGATAGGGCTATGGAAATAATAGAATCCCCGTTCGTGGAAGAAATTGTGGATGGCTATCGCCATGTGATGACGTATGCGGAAGATTGCGCCGAATGTATTTGTGCGTGGGCGCAAGTGAGCTATCTCGCGGAGGAACTCCATCGAGTGTCCTTTTTTCTGGAGCGGATAAGTAAGCGGGTCTGCGGCGCCGTAGACGTGGATTTCCTTTGCCTGTATTTCCGCGTCCTGTCCCTGCCCCGGCGATTCGGTCAGAATACCGGTCACGCACAGACATGCGCCAGTGGTGACGGGCTTGAGCGTATCATCGTCAAAGGTGTCTAAAGGAACAACGACCTGAACATTTTTTATGGTCGACCCATCATTCATGGCTATGAAACTTACTTGCTTGTTTCCCCTGCGGGTACGAACCCACCCCTTAACCTGAACTATTGCGCCGAAATCTTTACTTTGCAGCACATCGGCAATTTTTGTACGAGCTAATGTTTCCATATTAATATTAATATTCCTGTTTTAAAAAGATAGCCGGTTAAAATCGAACCGGCTATCTTGTGTTGTTGATTACTCAAAGGCCCCCATGCGAAGCGCGTTTACCTCTCTTTCGTTCAGATAGCGCCACTTACCACGCGGAAGGTTTTTCTTTGTCAGTCCGGCGAAATAGACGCGATCTAATCTGATAACGTGATAGCCCAGCGATTCGAAAATGCGGCGTACGACGCGGTTGCGGCCGGAATGTATCTCGATACCCACCTGGCTTTTGTCCTCTTCGTTCGCGTAGCTGATGGCATCAGCGTGTATTTCTCCGTCTTCAAGTTCCATCCCATTGGCTATTTTTTCCATATCTTCTATCGCTACGTTTTTATCAAGCCATACATGATAGATTTTCTTTTTCTTGAATGAAGGATGCGTAAGTTTTGAAGCCAGATCGCCATCGTTGGTAAGCAAAAGCACTCCTGTGGTGTTCCTGTCCAAGCGTCCGACGGGATAGATACGTTCCTGGCAAGCGTTTTTAACGAGGTCCATTACCGTTTTGCGTTCTTGCGGGTCGTCGGATGTGGTGACGGTATTTTTCGGCTTGTTGAGCACGATGTATACTTTGCTTTCGATTTGTACGGCGCGTTCGTTGAACACCACTTCGTCCTGGCGCGTAATCTTCGTTCCGAGTTCGGTAATCACCTGTCCGTTGACCTTTATGGCGCCCTTTCGGATAAATTCGTCAGCTTCGCGGCGCGAGCATACTCCGGCGTTGGAGAGGAATTTGTTTAGGCGTATCGGCTCATTAGGATCGGCCAATACTTCCTTGTACTTCAATTGCTTCTGGACGCTGTACTTTGCGTTCGGATTGTAGTCGTTCGTGCGGCGTTTCTGCGGGTAGGACGGATAGCGATTGTTGCCGTAGCCACCTCCGCGATTGTTGTTGCCGTATGCAGGACGGGGGCCACCTCCGCGGTTGTTGTTGTAAGGATGTGGCGGGCGCATGTCGTTGCGCGCGTCGCCTACGCGGGGTCTCCTCTTTTTCAGTCCATCGCCCGGCGCGCCGTCGCCATCGGGGGTAGCGGAATAGGCTTTCCCTGGCCGGTCGTCATAGCCGTGCTGCTGGGGGCGCGGCCTGTAAGGACGCTGGTCGTTACTGTATGGGCGTTGGTCATTTCCATAAGGACGTTGGTCATTTCCGTAAGGTCGGTCGTATCCGCCCTGATTGCCGTAAGAAGGGCGGTTGTTTCCGTACGAAGGGCGGTTGTTTCCATAGTTTCCGCCTCCACCTCCATAATTGTTGTATCCCCTGTTTCCTCCGTCACGATTGTCGTATTGACGAGGTCGACTGGGGCGGTCTCCGTATGAAGACGAACGATTGTCATAAGGCCTGCCGTATCCTCCCCTGTCATCCTGAGGACGATTATAAGGCCTGCGTTCATAGTTACCTTCAGGTCTTTCGTAGCCCTGATTGTACGGTCTCCTTTCACCTTCCTGATCTGTGTTTTCCCGCCTGATACTTGGTATCACTTTCCTTGGGCGTGATTCATCTCTTTCTTCTGTACTCATTTTCGTAAAATAATGAAATTAATTAAAACTGTTTGGCAGCCCTCACGGCTACTTATTTATTATTTATTTATTGTCCTGTATAATTATACGGCGTTATCGCCTTTAATTCGGTTTTAATATCTTCTCCAATCTCCAGGCTGTCGATAAAATCGCTGATGGATTTTTCCGTCACTTCCTTGTTTGTACGTGCAAGCGTTTTCAACGCTTCGTAAGGTTCCGGATAACCTTCTCTCCTCAATATGGTCTGTATGCCTTCCGTAACTACTGCCGGGCTTTGTCCCAAATCACGGTGCAAGATAGCTTTATTTAATAATAGTTTTTCCAATCCTTTCGCTAAACTTTCCAATGCGATGCATATATGCGCTACGGGAACGCCTATGTTTCTCAACACGGTAGAGTCCGTCAGGTCGCGTTGCAGGCGCGAGACGGGCAGTTTCTGCGAGAGGTGCTCCAGTACGGCGTTTGCCATACCTAAGTTGCCTTCCGCGTTTTCAAAGTCTATGGGGTTTATTTTATGCGGCATTGCCGACGAGCCGGTTTCTCCTTCCTTTATCTTCTGCTTGAAATATTCCATCGAGATATATTGCCAGAAATCGCGGCAGAGGTCCGTCAGTATCGTATTGATACGTTTCATCCCGTCAAAGATGGCGGCAAGGTTGTCGTAATTGGATATTTGGGTCGTATACTCTTCGCGCGACAGGCCCAGCGTTTCGTTTACGAACGTGTTACCGAACTGCCTCCAGTCGTATTCCGGATAGGCGGCCTTGTGTGCGTTGAAATTGCCGGTGGCTCCTCCGAACTTGGCCGAAATGGGGATAGCTTTCAATAGGGCCGTCTGCTGCTCCAGCCGATAGACGAACACCATCACCTCCTTTCCCAAGCGTGTAGGCGAGGCCGGCTGCCCGTGCGTCCTTGCGAGCATAGGTATGTCGTTCCATTCTATGGCATAGCTACGCAATGTGTCGATAATGCTTTGCAATACGGGATAATACACCTCGTCGAGCGCGTCCTTGAGCGACAGAGGTATGGAAGTATTGTTGACATCCTGCGAGGTAAGCCCGAAATGAACAAACTCCTTGTATTTTTTCAGCGAAGGGTATGTGTCTAACTTTTCCTTTATATAATACTCTACGGCTTTGACATCGTGATTTGTGGTTCGTTCGATTTCCTTTATGCGTTCGGCTCCGGCTATTGAGAATGTACGGTGAATGTCCTGCAAGTTTTCCTTGTTTTCCTCAGTCATAAGAAATCGCAACTGCGGCAGAAATTCCGCAAGAGCAATAAAATATTTTATTTCAACCTGTATCCTGTATTTAATCAGAGCGTACTCGGAAAAATAAGCTGCCAATCTTTTTGTCTTGTCTCTATACCTTCCGTCGACAGGTGAAATGGCTGTAAGCGTCGATAACATCATATTTCTATCAAATGAGAAGGCAAAGTTAATGTTTTTATCCGAATTATCACCATATCCGATTTGTGATTTCGCATATTGTCTCATGGTTTGACCCTATCATTGCAAAATGATATTACGAAAAATTTGATGCGAGTAAAAAAGAAAGTATTTTTCTATTCAAAACGGGAAGTAAATATCATATTCTTTTACAGGGGCGCAAAACAATCGCTCCCGTCTGTGTTCTTACGGACGGGAGCGATTTCTTTTATTATAGCTTATGTATCGTTTGTAGCATTTGTTCGCCCAGTCCTATGGAGTATCCTTGCGAGACGAAGACTACGCGCCCGAAGGTGTCGGCTATCACGAAGATGGGAAGCGAGGCGGCGTTGTGCAGGTTCATGGCCGAGACGAGCATATCGGATATGCCGCGACCGGCGTCTATCCCGTAGGCGATGGTCGACGGTAGCGCGCCGAACTCGTTGGGGTCAAAGTTACGCAAGTCGCCCTCACTGGGGAATAGGAGTATCATACGGCGGTTCCATTCCTCAAATTCGCCGGCGAAGGCTGCTATGTCGCGCAGGGCGTGGTTCGTCGGCTCCTGACGCGCGCCGAGTACGGCGAGTATGAAGTAACCGCGACCGGAGGTTTGGAGTATGCTTGTTTCCCCGCCGTTATCGGGCAGTTGGAAAACGGCTTCGGCGTCGATGCTGCCTAAGACCTGTATATCATCGTCGTCGTGGCGCATACGCAGCTCTATCCCTGTCGTTTCTCCGGAGATGATGTCGAAGGACGAGACGCTTGCCAGCACATTGCCTTTGGCCATACGTGTGCCGGCGACGAGCAGGTAATGCCCTTCGTCGAGCGTCAGCGGCCGCCGGAGCAAGCGGCTCCATGTGTCGCCCAGACCCATGTCGACTTGCGCTTCCGACTCGAAGTTAAGCGTCAGTAGCGTCCCGTCGTCGCGTATCTTTGCTATGGTGAAGTGGCTGTAATACTTTGGGTCGGCTATGGAGCGGATGGGGTCGTATGATGCTACGACGGCGCCTTTAAGAGTAGATAGCGGTTCGCCGGCCTCAAAGTCTACGTCTATCCAATGCCCGTCGGAGGCGTACTGCACCTTACCTGCTACCGGCTCCACTCTCGCCGCGAGGCCTATGCTACGGGCCATTGCGACGAAGAATATGTCGCGCGAATGTGCGTCGGCAACGCGAGCCTTCCATACTCCGGCGGGCGTCATGGGTATACGCTGCGGATTGAGGTCGTTATCGACGGTAATATTCACTCCTACCCATGCCGACAGCGCCTGCGGATCCGATACGGCGGATTCCTTAAGGCTTTCAGGGATTACGCTTGCGAAGAAGGATTTGTAGGGCGTCAGCAATTCGTTTGCAACGCGCGGGTTGAGAATGTACGGCGCGAACTGTTCGCAAGTGCGGTCGGCGTATGCGTGCGACAGATGGTCGTCGAGTACGGACGCCGGCGTATCGCGCAGGTCTTTGTCCGATATGGCCTCAAGCAGGGCAAGGGCTGCCGGCTTATCTTCCGCACGGCGCAGGAAATCTTCTATCTCCTGCCCGTTACCCCGACTGCCGGTCATGATCCTTAGTATCTTCTCGCTGTCGAGATTCAGCTCGGTGGCGAGGACGGCGGCTTTTTCCGCAGTGTAGAAGGTGGAGACGTATTGATTGCGCAAGCGGTCTTCCTCCGACAGCCGTCGGGCGTTCTCCTGCCTTTGCTCGTCGGTCGCTTCGGCGGGGATGGAGCCGTCGACGGGCGGGACGATGTCTAACGGCATATCTATATCGTCGCCCGGCTGCTTGTCGAGGGCGATAGTTACGGCATCTTCTTTACCGCAGGAAACTTTGGCGAAGCCGAACATGCCGTTGCGCGAGGCCCACACGAGCATATCGCCCCGTCCGGCCGAGAGGGAGGCTTGTCCTTTACGGTCTGTCACTTTGCGCGAGACGGTGTAGAACTCGGCGTAGTTATATATCTTGAACTCCACCGTTGCGCCGGCGGCGGGCCGTCCTTCGCTGTCTGTCACGGTAACGGTTATGCGGGCCGTAGGGGCGTAGTTGTCGATGACGTTAATCTCGGTGTAGCAGTCGGTTTTCTCCATTACTTCCTCAGGGCCGTTGTATCTGCCGAAGACTTTGGAGTGCATCAGCATACCTCTGTAAGCGGGGCCGTTGAACCATGCCATATCCAGGACAGGCTCCGGCTCGCAGGCTCCCATGAATCGCCACCGCCCGTCGACCCAAGCCTCTACCCATGCGTGGTTATCATCGGTATGCGCCCATCGGGGGGTGTAAACCTGACGGGCCGGTATACCCACCGAGCGCAGGGCGGCTACGGTGAACACCGACTCCTCGCCGCATCGGCCATAGGCGCTCTTTACGGAGGCTAAGGGCGAGCTGGTGCGGGCGTCGGATGGGGTGTAGATGACTTTCTCGTGACACCAGTGATTTACCTCCAATACGGCATCGACGGGAGATAAGGCCTTCACCCTGTCCTTCAGTTCTTCGTAGAAGACGCTTCGGCCGTCGTCCATGTTTTCGTTATTCACTCTGACCGGCAGTACGAAGTGGCGGAATATATCCTCCGGTATATCCTTTCCCCAGGGCATTTCTTCCCTTGCCCGAAAGGAGGAACGGATGTTACGGAGGTAGAACTCGCCCGGATAGTCGGTCACATCGCCGACGGGCATATAGGCGTAGAGGAAGGTGAGGGCCTCGCGCTCGGCGAGCGTCATCGTCTGGTCGAAAACGGCGAAAAGGCCGCCTTCGGGTAATGCCGCACGCTTGAGTTCAAAGTCTTCGCCGATTTGCTCCCTGACGGCCTTGTCGCCGACAAAGTGTTCCTGCGTATCGCCGCACCCTGCCGTCATAAGCAGCGCCAGCGTCATTATAAGATACGTTTTGTTCATGCCTTCCGTGTTTTAATCATGTATCAATCGAAGATCCTTCAGCAAATCGGGGACGCCCTGTTCAAAGTTGACGCCGAAGCGTATATCCGTACCCGCCTCGTATGTGCGGCGTATACTTCCGGCGGTATAACGCACGGCTATCCCTGCGGATTCGATCAGGCTGAAGCCGTTGAGCAGTCCGGCCAGCAGGGCGCTTGCGTATACGTCTCCCGTGCCGTGATAGTATCCCGGAATCCTGGGGACGAAGCTATAATCGTTCACTCCCGTCGTGCGGTCGCACGTGGCGACGCCGAGTTCTTTGTCCGTAAAGCATACGCCCGTCAACACGACCCTGTCGGGGCCAAGGCCGCTCAGCCCCGCGAGGAGATGCTCGATGTAGTCTGCCGTATAAGGCTCCGGGCGGTAGTCTTCGCCCAGCAACAGGGCGGCTTCCGTAATATTGGGAACTATGATGTCGGCCCGTTTGCAAAGCTCCCTCATGCCGGGCACGAAGTCGGGCGTGAATATCTTGTAAAGCTCCCCATTGTCGGCCATTACCGGATCGACGAGGACTATATTGTCCTCACGCTTAAAGTCGGCGATGAAATCTTTCACTATATCCAACTGCCCCGTAGAGCCGAGGAATCCGCTATATATTGCGTCGAAGTATATCCCCAGCGATTTCCAATGCTCCGCGAATGGGCGCATCTCCGAGGTGGTATCCAAGTACGTAAAGCCGCTTATTCCTCCCGTATGGGTGGATAAGAGGGCCGTGGGCAGGGCGCTGGCCTCTATACCGGCGGCGGCGAGAATGGGGATGGCCACCGTAAGCGAGCATTTGCCGAAGCCCGACAGGTCGTGTATTGCAGCAACCCGTTGGGGAGAATTAATTTTGTTCATACTATATATATATGTATATAATGTATCATGCTAAATCCGTCCCGCGCAACAATGCTTTTACCTGACGGTAAACATTATCGCCCGTGAAGCCGAGTTTCTCGTCCAACGTCTTATACGGGGCGGAAAATCCGAAAGATTCCAGTCCCCATACTTTCCCGTATGCTCCGGCTAAGCCCTGAAGGTTCACCGGCAATCCTGCCGTCAGACCGAACACTTTGCTTTCGGAAGGTATCACCGATTCCTGGTATTCGAGGCTTTGGCAGCGGAACAATCCTTCGGAAGGCGCGGACACGATGCGAACCCTTACGCCGTCGGCCTTCAGCAGGGCGGCTCCTTCGACAAGGGTGGATACTTCCGAGCCGGATGCTACCAGGACGACGTCGGGGGCGTCGTCGCCGAGTACGGTGTATGCTCCTTTTGCCGATTGCAGGGCCTCCGTATAGCGGTCGCCCGCCGTCGGGAGGTCGGCTATATTCTGGCGCGAAAGTATGAGGGCTGTCGGCGTCGAGGTATTTTCCATCGCAAGCTTCCAGGCGACCGTCGTCTCCGCCACATCCGCCGGGCGTAGGGCCAGCAGGGCGTTACGGCCTTTGTGGTTCTTCAGCTTTTCCATGAGGCGAATCTGCGCCTCGTGCTCGACGGGTTCGTGCGTGGGGCCGTCTTCGCCTACACGGAAGGCGTCGTGCGACCATATGAATTTCACCGGCAATTCCATAAGCGCCGCCATGCGAATCGCCGGTTTCATATAATCCGAGAAGACGAAAAAGGTGCCGCAGGCTGCGACGACGCCTCCGTGAAGCGTCATCCCTATGCATAAGCACGCCATAGTCAGCTCCGATACGCCGGCCTGGAGGAAGGCTCCGCCGAAATCTCCGCGGCGAAAGGCCCGCGTCTGCTTCAGGAAGCCGTCCGTCTTATCCGAGTTGGACAAGTCGGCGGAGGCGCATATCATATTACCGACCTTCCTCGCGAGGATGCCGAGTACGGTGGCCGAAGCTGCGCGCGTAGACTGCCCCGGCTTCTGTTCCATCGCTTCCCATTCTACCGAAGGCGCCGCGCCGGAAAACCACTGCTCCAAGAGGGCCGACATGTCGGGATGGGCCTCCTTCCAGGCCTCTTCGTAAGAATAACGCCCGGCCATAACAGCCTCAAGCTCCGCAATCCGGCGGGCATACAATCCGGCCGCGTCGGGGAAGATGCGGAAAGGATTCACTGGGTCGCCGCCAAGCGCTTTGACCGTCTCCGCGAACGAGGCGCCGGCGGCCGAGAGGGGTTGCCCGTGCGTGGATACTTTGTTCTCGAACGAACTGCCGTCGGAGGCCACCGCGCCTTTGCCCATAACGGTAGCCCCGATGATGAGGGTCGGGCGTTTGTTTTCCGCCTTGGCTTCGGTCAAGGCCCTGCGTATTTCCGCGACGCTGTTGCCGTTGATAGCGATGACCCGCCACCCCCAGGCTTCGTATTTGGCGGCCACGTTTTCGGAGGATACTTCGTCCACTCTGGTGGAAAGCTGCACATTATTTGAGTCGTAGAACATAATGAGGTTATCCAGTCCCAATGTCCCTGCGATACGCCCTGCGCCCTGCGAAATTTCCTCCTGTATCCCGCCGTCGGAAATATATGCGTACACGGTCTGGCTCATAAATCCGTCGAGGCGGGCGTTGAGGAATTTAGCCGCGATAGCCGCTCCCACAGCATACGTATGCCCTTGTCCGAGCGGGCCGGAAGTGTTTTCGACGCCTCGCGCGACGTCCCTCTCCGGATGCCCCGGCGTAGGGCTTCCCCATTGGCGGAAAGCGGACAGTTCCTGCATTGTATACTTGCCGTAAAGCGCTAAGGCGGCATACAGCATCGGCGACATATGTCCGGGATCGAGGAAAAACCTGTCCCTCGCCTTCCACTCCGGGTTTTTTTGGTCAAATATCAAAAATTCCGAAAACAACACATTTATAAAGTCCGCTCCACCCATAGCTCCACCCGGATGCCCTGAATTAGCCTTCTCTACCATAGATGCAGCTAAGACACGTATGTTGTCGGCCGCATGGTTCATTAATTTAATCTCATTCATTTAGCTGGAAATTGTTTATTTGTTGGTTTTATCGCAAAGATAAGGGAATTTCGCCCACTCCGACATCCTCAAAAACTCCAAATCAATCAAATTCCATCCTCCAACGTCGTCGGCTTCCACAATAAGTCTAAAGACTTTTCCAATAAGTCTAAAGACTTTT
>JAIRZN010000016.1 GCA_031267205.1 Tannerellaceae bacterium
TTGTATCCATAGTATCCGGCGGCGTATTCCCCGGAGAATATATGTCCGAAGCTACTGCTCATCAATGTTTCGCGCACTTGCGGCAAGATGATCGCCTGTTTCCATGCCTCCTGCTCGAAGTCGGCAGGGTCGCCTTCAAAGGGAGAGTTTATAGTATGCCATGCCATGTCGAGGAATCCGAAGCTCAGTTGCCTGCAGCAGGAATAGCCGATATTGAATTTGGAAGCGTCGACGAGGCGTTGTATGTATTCGTGCGGTATTTTTTCTCCGGTTTCATAGTGTATGGCTATTTGGTCGAGAAATTCTTTTTCCTTTAGCCAGTTTTCCATGATTTGCGAGGGCAGTTCAACGAAGTCGTGATATACGTTTGTTCCTGTGAGGACGATATAAGTCCCGTCCGAAAGGATGCCGTGCAGCGCATGACCGAACTCGTGGAGTAAGGTATTTACTTCGTCATAGGTGAGTAAAGAAGGCCGGTTGCGTGTCGGGGGCGTGAAGTTCATAACGATGATTACGTGCGGGCGTCCGTCATCTCCCTCGATGCCTTTAAATTGCGGCTTGACGCTATTCATCCATGCGCCGGACTGTTTGCCCTCGCGCGGATGGAAATCGGTATAAAGGATGGCGAGGAAGTCGCCGTTCCCGTCGTATACTTCGTAAGTATCCACATCGGGATGATAGGTCGGTATTTCCTTATTCTGCCTGAAGGTTATGCCGTATAATTGAGTGGCCAGACCGAAAACTTTATTTTTCACGTTCTCCAGCTCAAAGTAAGGGCGCGTCATTTCATCGTTTACGCGGAAACGCATATCCTTCAGCTTCTCCGAGTAGTAGCTCCAATCCCAAGGCATGAGTTTGAAGTCAGACGTTTCCATGCTGCGAGCAAAGTCCTCCACGCTATGATATTCGTTTAGGGCTACCGGTTTGTAAGCCTCCAGCAGTTGATTGAGCAAGGCGTATACGTTCTCCGGTTTCTTGGCCATCGTATGATTGAGGGCGTATTCCGCATAATTGCCGTAACCAATCAGCCGGGCTATTTCCAGGCGGATGTTTACGATCCGGCGAATGATGTCCTTGTTATCGAACTCGTCGCCCCTGTTTCCTACGTTCATGTACTCGCGATACATGTATTCGCGCAGCCTTCGCACGCCGGAATAGCGCATGAAAGCGGTGTACGACGGCATGGACAGATCGAATAGCCATCCTGTTTTCCCTTTGCTTTCCGCAAGTATGGCAGCCGCTTCGCGCGCGCTCACGGGCAGTCCGGCGAGTTCCTCCTCATCCGTGAGCAGCAATTCAAACCTGTTTTTGTCCTTGAGCACGTTGTGTTCAAATTTTAATGTCAGGAGATTCAAGTCTGTCGTCAGGCGGCGGTAGGTTTCCTTATCGTCGCGGTTCAGTTCTGCGCCCTGTACTTTGAAGGAGTCGTATGTTTGCGTCAGCAATCGCTCATCTTCGACACAGAGGTTGAGCTTGTCCTTTTCGTCATATACGGCTTTTACGCGAGCAAAGAGTTTTTCGTTCAGGTAGATGTCGTTCGAGCTTTCCGACAATCTGGGCGAGATGCGTTGCGAGAGTTCTATCATCCCGTCTGTTGCGCAGGCATTGAGGACGTTGAAAAACACGTCGTTTATTTTGTGCAGCAATACTCCGCTATACTGTTCAAGAGCGACGACGGTATTCCTGAACGTGGGGGGGGCGTCGTTCTCCGCTATCTTTTTTATTTCGTCGCGCAATTGCCTTATGGCCTCGTCATACGCCGGCTCATAATGTTCTATCTTAACCCTGTCGAAGGGATGCGTTTGGAAAGGCGTTTGGCAGTCATTTAATAACGGATTGTTTTCCGGCGTTGTCATAATGGTTCCGATTGAAGTATGTTATTTACGTTTGGATGCATTGTTTGATTTGAACGGACGGCCTTTCCTTTTGTACATATGGGCGTATTTTTCCGGTTCGTACAAGGGCGACGGTCCGAACTTGGGGTCGATAGGTATCTTGTATATTGTTTTACTCAGGAAGGATTCTATTCGTTTAAACTGCGCCTGTTCTTCGACCGCCACAAAAGTTATGGACAATCCCTCGCCGTTTGTCCCGCGCGCTGTACGCCCGATACGGTGGACGTAATCCTCAGGGTCGTGCGGTATATCAAAGTTGATGATTAGCCGTATATCGTTTATGTCAATTCCCCGCGCCACAACATCGGTGGCGACCAGCACGTCGATATGCCCGTTCTTAAAGTCCTTCATCACCTCTTCGCGTTGCGACTGTTCCAGGTCGGAGTGCATGGCCGCTACATTAAACTTCATACGCTTGAGCGTGGCGGCGAGTTCCTTCACTTTCATCTTGGATGAGGAGAAGATAATTGTGCGCTGCGGGCTGTTCTGCGAGAACAAGTCTTCCACTATTCCCAGCTTCTGCATGTCGTAGCAGATATAAGCCGTCTGCATTATTGTTTCCGGGGGGCGCGAGATGGCTATCCTGACCTCCTCCGGGTCTTTCAGTATTGTTTTGGCCAGCGTCCTGATTTTGGGCGGCATGGTGGCTGAAAACATCACCACCTGGCATGAGGGGGGGAGTTGTTTGTACACCTGCATTATGTCTTCATAGAAACCCATGTCGAGCATACGGTCTGCTTCGTCGAGCACAAAATAATAGACCTGCGACAAGTCCACCGTCTGCAATTTTATATGCGACAGCAGTCTTCCCGGCGTGGCGATCACTATATCGGCGCCCTTTTCCAGGCCTCTCCTTTGCTGTTCCCAGGCAATACCGTCGGTTCCTCCGTAGACAGCTACGGCGGAAACGGGGATAAAGTAAGAGAAGCCCTCAATCTGCTGGTCTATTTGCTGGGCAAGTTCGCGGGTGGGAGCCATGATGACCGCATTCACGGCATGTTCGGGATGATTGCCCTTGCTCAGTTCGTTTATCAGCGGGAGCACGTAAGCGGCTGTTTTACCCGTGCCTGTCTGTGCGCAGGCGATAATATCTTTTCCTTCCAGGATAAGGGGTATCGTTAATTCCTGAACAGGCGTAGTTTCTAAGAAGTTCATAGCATCAAGTCCATCGAGAACGACACCTTCCAGATTCAATTCGTCAAATCTCATGTTATATAATTAAAATGAAGTGTAAAGTTAGGCAATAATTATGAATATCTATTGCGGGTTGTTGTAATAACGTTTATATATATCGTCAAACGTTCCGTTTTTGCGCATCCGGTCAAACCAGTTATTCAGGCTGTCGGCAAGCGCCGTAGCGTCTTTCCTTACAGCCCAGGCTTGCAGTTGGGTGAAACTTATATCCGTTGCCATGTCTATTTCGGGAAATTCGTTTTTCAACGTAGCGGCAATCTGCCTGTCGCAAACGGCGTAGTCTATTTCGCCTTTGGCTACCATTATGACCAAGTGCTCCGGCGAACAGGTATCTTCTTCCACTATGTATACCGAGTCGCCTATTTCGGATTCAAGATGTTTAAGCCTCTGCAATACGGGGGAATCTTTGGGGACGTAAATCGTTTTACCGGCAAGCTCCAGGTGATCGCGCACAGGCTCTACGCCCTTGTTGGCTTCCGGCGTGCGTTGCACAAGTACCTGTTTGCCCAGCACGATAGGTTCGGTAAACAGGTAAGACTCTTTCATCTCGCTTGTCGCGGGGATATTCTGCGCCAGTATGTCGCATTCGTCGGCGGATAAGGCCTTGAAGCTTTCCGTGAGATTCATTTCCAAGCGTATCTGCACCTCCAGGCCGGATATTCGGGCGATGGCGCGGCTGAGTTCATACTGGAAGCCTTCCGTCGTATCGCCGGAGATATAGTAACCCGACGGGCTGTACTCGGTTATTATGCGCAATACGCCTTCCTTGCGTATCTCCGCATAGTCGCGATGGGGGTTTCCCGCTGCGAAAGTAGTCTGCCGCCGTAGCATAAGCATGCCGATTACTACAACGAGGAGCAGGCATATATATAAGACAATCTGTTTGCGCGGTTTCATTCGGGATCAATTGTTGAATACCACCGCTACGCCCAATTTCAACGTCATCGGATTGAGCGGATAGTGCGACAGCGAGAAATAGTCGGGGTTCATGAACGAGGAACCGAGATTGTAGTACATGACAAAGAAACGCGCCTGCTTCAGGTGGAAGTTCAGGTAGCCGTTTATCAGCGGGTAATTCCCTATCTTACTCTCGTCCTGCAATTGGAACTGCTGCGTGGCCGGTTCGTAATACGGCGCATAATAGCTGGTATGGTAGTGCACGTCGGCGCCCATCTGCACCGTCAACACCTTGGCGAGCTTGAAGTGGATGTATATGTTGCTGTATGCGCTGATTTGCGGGAGCGGGAGCACGTTGGCTTCGCTGCTTAACTGCCAGGCGACTTCGTTCTCCCAGCCGAAAGCGCGGTAGTGGAAATCCTGCTTCAGGCGCGCCGAAACGACTTGCAGGTTGCCTTCGTACTGTTCGGGCAGGCCTTTGAGGTTGAAATAGATATATGAGCGGATGTTCTCCACGCCGGCGGAGATGGTCGTGCCGGTTGATTCTAAGTATACTTCGCCTCCGGCATAGAATTGTTGCGTGTTTCCGAGCCTCCGCGTTTCAGGGTCCCACCAGAAGTAGCGCGAATGGTGATAGCGTTGATAGAAAGCGGGGCGGACGTTACGGATGTATCCGTTAGCCCTTATAGCGGCCTCTTTGCCGAACAGAGGGAAGGTCGTCTGCAAGTCTCCCGTCAAACGGAACTCCCCCAGGTCGTCGCCCAGCATACCCAGTTCGCCGCGGGCGTTGTACGTCAGTATGGCTCCCTTCCTTTTCGATATGTCGGCGCCGAGGTACATCGAAAACTCGTCGTGTATTTCGGAAAGCGGGTAGTCTAAGCGGTCGGGCGAGGGATTGGGGCCGCTTCCGTTCGTATCGTCGTATGTCAGCCCCGGTATGCGCGGCGGCAGTTGGAATCGCCTTTTCTCAAACCTGGCGAAGGCGGTAATGCCGAATTTAGCCCAGTCCTGGAAGCCTTCGCGTACCGAGAGAGCCAGGGTATTCTTCAGGTTCCACGAGGAGGACAGGTCGTTAAGGCTCTCGTCGATGCCGTATATATAGTTCAGCCTTTGGCGGTTCGCGTTATAGCCGTCGCTTTGTCCGGCGGGCTTCAGGTAGCGGCTGTCTATGCTGTCGGGAATCATATCGGATATGAAGCGGCGGCTGTTGTCTTCGTATTCCAGCGTGTGTATGAAGCTGGAGACGGGGACGAAGGTCTCTTCCGGCATTCCGTCTTCATCGACCTCGCCTGTTTCGCGCATAAAGCCGATGTTATAGCGGTGCGTGAGGTAGTATTGGCTGCTGCGGATACGGTTCCAGGTGTCGTAGAACCTGACCGGATATTCCCTTCGGGGTATCGACTGCCGTCCTACGGTGAACTCGTCCGGGTGCGTGAAATAGCGGTCGTCGGCAAGGCCGCCGTTTTCGTAGTTCACGAAGTTATAGTTGCTCAGGTAGGCGTTCAGCTCGTACCTGTCGGAGTGGTAGCTGCCGAATATGCGGTAGCTGAGCAGTTTGTTGCCGTTCGCCCAATACTGTCCGCGACTATATATATAGTCCATCTCGGCGCCTACGTTGAGGTTCTTGCCGAAGTTCCACGTCATGACGCCCTTCAGTTGGTCTTCACGGCTTATCGAGGCTCCCTTCTGGCTGTATACGACGTGCGTGTACGGGAGTTTGGTGTCGTAGTAGTACGCATTTTCGGGCGTTGTGATATAGTAGTCGTAGGCGTCTGCGTATATGAAGTCGCGGGCCTCCTTGCGTTCGGAGAAGATTTTCGTCTGCGTCGGCGAGCCGAGGTTGGCGAGGTAGCCCACGGCGAGCGAGCGTCCTTCCACGAGCGTGGAGTTACCGTAATTGAAGCGTCCTGTATCCATCGGGGCTATGTACGAATCGCCGATCGAGCCGGTCAGGCGGTATGCCGTGACACGCTTCGGACTTGCCTCAGCGCTGCCGCCTATACTCAGGCTGTCGGACATCACTCCGTCGATCCCGCGCTCATGTTCATGCTCATGTTCCTGCCCCCAAGCCGTAGTTGCGGGGAGGGTAAGTATAATAAATATGTACAGGAGATGTTTCATAAGGCTGCAAATATATAATAAAAGGACGTCCCCCGAAAGGAACGCCCTTCTTTTGTAACCCCCCTTTGCCGGTGGATTACGCTTCGCGGATGATTTCCATGCCTTTCTTGATGGCGGCCTCGTTCATGGGGATGAGTTTGTGATGCCGTTCGGGGAGGGATTTCTTGAGGCCGAGCAGTACGTTCTCCATCTTT
>JAIRZN010000050.1 GCA_031267205.1 Tannerellaceae bacterium
ACAAACTTGGAGATGCCGCGCAGGTTTGCGGATATTGCTTGGAAAAAATTATAACTTTGTCAACTTATAATTTATAGGACGCTTTTATGGAGAAAATTCGCTTAAAAGACAAAGACTTCGAGTTATTTATCCCCGAAAGAGATATTCAGGCGTCCGTTACGCGGATGGCGGATCGGATAAGGAAGGACATAGAGGGCACAGACCCTTTGTTTGTCGGGATATTGAACGGGGCGTTTATGTTTATCGCTGATCTGATGCACCGGTTGGATGGTCCTTACGAACTTACTTTCGCCCGTTATTCGTCATATCGCGGCACAAGTACGACAGGCTCTATCAACGAGATTATGCCCATACGACAGTCGGTGAAAGGACGTGCGCTGATTCTGCTGGAGGATATTATTGATACCGGATTTACCATGCATTACGTGATGAACAAACTGAAAGCGGAGGGCGCCGAAGACGTTAAGCTTGCAACCATGCTCTTCAAGCCAGGCGCTTTGGAGTACGACCTGAAGCCTGATTATGTGGGAATAGAGATCCCGAACGAGTTTATTGTCGGCTACGGAATGGATTACGACGAGCAGGGGCGCGCCTACAATGACATCTATAAAATTATTGCGGATTAAACTTACTTATAACAAATATCAATGCTATGCTGAATGTGGTTATTTTCGGCGCCCCGGGCTCAGGCAAAGGGACGCAAAGCGGATTAATTATCAAGGAATTTTGGTTGGATCATATCTCCACGGGGGATGTGCTGCGCAGTGAAATAAAAAACAAGACCAAGCTCGGACTGATTGCCGTCGGGTATATAGATAAAGGGCTTCTATTGCCTGACGATTTGATTATAGATATGCTGTCCAATGTGCTTGACGGCAAGAAGGACTCCGCAGGTTTTATCTTCGACGGCTTCCCGCGCACAATTCCACAGGCCGTAGCATTGAAGAGGATACTGAATGAGCGTTCTACCGACGTTACGACAATGCTGGACCTTAAAGTAGAGGAGGATGAGCTGATAAGCCGCATGATCGAACGTGGCGAGAGGCTGGGGCGCTCGGATGATAACCTTGAGACCATCAAATCGCGGCTGGATGTGTATCATTCGCAAACAGCGCCCTTGGCCGAATATTATAAGGAGGAAAATAAGTATCACGCCATCAAGGGCGAAGGTACGATAGGGGATATTTTTGAACAGATAAGAAAAATACTGAACACGTGTCAAATTTCGTAGACTATGTAAAGATCTATTGCCGTTCGGGCAAAGGTGGAAGAGGCTCGTCTCATTTCCGCAGGGAAAAATATATTCCCAAAGGAGGGCCGGACGGGGGAGACGGTGGTAAGGGCGGAAGCGTCTACCTGAGAGGCAACCGTAATTACTGGACGTTGCTGCACTTAAAATACGAGCGGCATGTCATCGCTACCGCAGGCGAGGGCGGAAGCGCAAAGAGGAGCTCCGGCAAAGATGGCGAAAACCGTATCATTGAGGTGCCCTGCGGAACGGTCGTGTATGATGCCGAAACGGGCGAATACCTCTGCGACGTAACGGGCGACGGACAGGAAGTGCTACTCTTGCAGGGTGGACGGGGCGGTTTGGGTAACTGGAACTTCAGGACGTCGACAAACCAGGCTCCGAGATATTCGCAGCCCGGCGAACCGGCTACGGAGCGCAAGGTCATACTTCAGCTCAAGCTGCTGGCGGACGTCGGCTTAGTGGGCTTTCCTAATGCGGGGAAGTCAACGCTGCTGTCGGTCGTGTCTGCGGCAAAACCTAAGATAGCCGACTATCCGTTTACCACCTTGCAGCCTAACTTGGGCATCGTGGGTTACAGGGACAACCGCTCTTTCGTGATGGCCGATATACCTGGGATTATCGAGGGGGCGAGCGAAGGCAAAGGGCTCGGACTGCGCTTCCTGAGGCACATTGAGCGCAATTCGCTGCTCCTGTTCATGATTCCGGCCGATGCGGCCGGCATACGTGCAGAATACGAGGTGCTGCACAACGAACTGGTGCAATACAACCCTGATTTGTTGACTAAAAGCCGGGTCTTGGCGATTACCAAAAGCGATATGCTCGACGATGAGCTTACGGAGGCTCTCTCCGAAGACTTGCCTGAAGGGATACCGGCGGTTTTTATCTCGTCCATCACCGGGCAGGGAATCACGGGGCTGAAAGATATACTATGGAAGGAATTGAACAGGGAAACCTTTCACGAGCCCGAACGCATCACGCACAAAAATCTTGATGTAAGCGCATTGATTGCATACGATGACGAGGACTTCGATATCCCTCCTGAAGAAAACGACGACGATGCCGACGCCGACGACGACGACGAATACTACTTAGACGGGGACGAGGAATGATAAATAGTCCGCGGGTCTTTCCATAGCTCCCGGTCTTCATATATTTCGTCGTCCTCGTATCTATTCAGGGGAGCTTTGAAGCCCGCGCGCTCGAATTTCTTTGAAAAATCATCCAAGCCCCGGAAATCTCCGGCGAATACATTATTCATAACCTTCCAATATCCGCTTAAGTCATAACAGGCGGCTTTCCAAGTTGCGGCATCTGTTTTCTTCAACTGTTCGTCCATCTCGAGGCAGACAGCCATGAAGGCAGCCTTAGCCCTCGCCGCTCTGCTGTCGCCGCTTAAGCCTGCCCTTATCTCCTCGGCAAATTCTTTCCGTAGCGCCTCCTTCCTGTCCGCCGTAGCTAATGCGAGGATGGGGGACGGTCTTTCTGCTGCGATTTCATAGACAAGGACATTATTTTCCACTTTTTTACCGCCTCCATTATTTTCATTTATAAGCTCGAACAATTCTATCAGGCGATCGGCGAAACCGGTTATCGTTTCGTCCTCAGGCATGCCGTCGCGCGTAACATTCTTATAACGGTCGACAATTTGCCACAGCGGTTCATTTATCCCGCCGCCCCGTGTCATCATCCGGCGGTAGCCATATGCCACGCCGATTACAGCGCCCGCGGTTGCGGCGTTACAATCGGCATCCCATCCCCAATTAAAGGCCTGCTTCAGCGTCTCCGCAAAATCGCCGTTGCCATACAGCAAAGCGCCTACGATAGCTCCCGTATTAAGCTCATAGCCGTTATAGTCCCTTATCCCGCCATTTTCCTGCGTATATTTATCCCTCAGCAGCCTCCGTGTTTTTCTCCACTCGATGGGATTCTCCTTGTGCCACGCCCTCACGTCATCAATTATCAGCCTTACCTTACTTTTACCGTCCAACGAGGCGATGCCGGCATCCAATATCTTATTCATATCATTTTCGACAAAAGCCGTCGCTATCATCGTCGTAAATAATTGCGTCGTTTGCGCAGGCTCCCCGTTAACGGCGACCGTCGTATAGTTCAATCCGATTTTCGCAGCCGTTTGAGGCATGGCCGGAGCAATAAGTCCATAGGTTTCGCACAAGAACTGGCCGGACACGTTAAATTCCGCCCACGGGTTAAATTCCGTATATCCGGTGTAAGGCGGCTTAAATCCTATGTCCATCAGATAACGCACGAAGCGATTGGAGCACCACACGCCTCTGTTGACGCGCTCTATCCACAAATTTGTGATATAACCGGCGTCGAGCTGGATTTGCCTGCTTCGCTGCATCTCATAGACATAAAACCATTCAAAATCGGTATCATCGTCCGAGTGCGCGCCTTCCGGCAGGGACGGGACATAGTTTTGCACATTACCTGGCTCGCCGATATACCGCATCTCGTGTGGCAGACCGTTTAGGTTCCCAAGTATTTGTCCCAATAGCCCGCCGCGAATTTTATCCACTACAATTTCCACCGGTATCCTCACCTTTTCCTGCGCCGACGCCTTCGGAAGGAAACCAGCCAAAAGGCACAGCAGTATCGACATATTTGCAATTTTTCTCCTCATATCATTTCCAATACGTGTTATTTTCAAAACGTAAATGTACGTGATAAAGCCGTAATATCGCACGGATAGGTCAGGACGGGCATCTTTTTCCCCCCTTCGGAGAAGATTCAAGCCCATTATCCGTCATTTTTATTCTTTTTTCCCCCTTCGGGAAAGCATCGACGGCGTTTCGCAACATCGGCAGGCCGAGCTCTCCCGATTGAGCCGCCCCTTTTTCTAAACAACATCGCCGCCACGCGTACAAATTGCTAAAAAGCAGAAACTACAAAGGAGTTTCGGCCCGTTTAAGATAAAACAAAAAACAATTTAACAAAGTTTGTGCGAGGTTTTGCTAAAAAGCAAAAGCTCCACCGGAACTTTTTGAAGGTTTTGCTAAAAAGCAAAAGCTCCACCAGAACTTTTTGAAGG
>JAIRZN010000062.1 GCA_031267205.1 Tannerellaceae bacterium
GGAATAAGTTGTTATGGGTTCGCAAGAAAAAAGGGGCTATGCTTCGCGCACGACCCCTTAGTTATGAAAACAATAAAATTAACTTTGTTTTTTAACAATATAAAATAACTTGTAAAAAACTTTACCACAATATTAACTGCCTGGCATCACGCCGGTATTCTCAATTACGTCATTATTGATGACTGCGGCAAAGGTACAAAAAGTATCTTTTACGGCAGTGTCTTTTATCTACATAATTTTGTGTGTAATGGATTCCTGTCTTTTGCGCGGTGATACTACTCAAGGAACAGCTCGATTACCGGCACGTCGGCGTCGGGGCGCTGGACGGGGAGGTTGAGTATGACGTCGTCGGCATCGCCGGAGTTTTCGGTCGTATGGCTACCGGGCGTTGTGTTGATGCTGTACGTTATCTCGGAGGCGTCGTTGAGCAGTTGTGCGTACTTGAATTTGCCTTTGAAGCCGGGCAGGTGGAGCGATTTAAAGGGCCATTCGATTACGTGTATGTACAGGCGTTTCTTTTCTGCGTTGTACGTCAGCAGGCAGTTTTGCGGGACGGCAAAGTCCGGCGGCGCTTGGGTGCAGCCGTATATTGAGCGGTTGTGGAACTTCATCCAGCCGGCCAGTCCGTCGAGCCGTTCGACAGCTCGGTTGTCGAATGCTCCCCGCGCCGTAGGGCCGACGTTGAGGAGCAGGTTGCCGCCTTTGCTTACGGTCTCTATCAGCATGACGACTAATTGTCGGACGCTTTTCCATGAATACTCGTCGCGGTGATAGCCCCATGAGCCCGAAAATGTCTGGCATGTTTCCCAGGGTACCTGTTTGCCGCGTACTGTGGGCCAAGACTGGGGCATGAACTGTTCGGGCGTTACGAAGTCCCAGCCCCAGTCCGTATGGTCGAGGTCGAGACGGTTGTCGACAACTATCTGCGGTTGCAGGGAGCGTATGAGTTTCAGCAGTTCTTCCGATTTCCATTCCCTGTATCCCTTGCCGTTTTCGCCGGGGTAGGAAAAGTCGAGGAATAATTCGTCGATACGGCCGAAGCGTGTCAGCAGTTCGGTCAATTGTACCTTCATGTAGGCGATGTACCTGTCCATGTTGCGACCGGCATTGAGGAGTTTGGCGGCTTCGGGGTCTGTCCAGGCGGGATGTACGCGGTCGACGGGGAAATCGGGATGATGCCAGTCGATCAGCGAATAGTAGAAGCCGATGCGTATTCCTTCGGCGCGGAAGGCTTCGACTAAGGGAGCTATAAGATCTTTCCCGTAAGGCGTGTTGGTCACCTTGTAGTCGGTAGCGTCCGAATCCCACAGGCAGAAGCCATCGTGATGTTTAGCCGTCAGCACTACGTACTTCATTCCGGCCGCCCGCGCCTTGGCTGCCCATTCGCGCGGATTGTAGAGGTCGGGGTCGAAGCGTTCAAAATACTTGTCGTAATCCTCGTCGGATATTCTCTCGTTGCGTTTCACCCATTCATGGCGTGCGGGCATTGCGTATATGCCCCAGTGGATAAACATTCCGAAGCGGTCGTGCGTCCACCACGCCATCCGCTCCTGTTTTGCGGCCGGCGTTTCCACGGCCCAGTCGGGTGTATGCTGCTGTGCCGCTGCAAACGCTCCCGTGGCCATAAATCCGGCAATTAGTAATTCTCTAAGCATAATTATTAGTGTATATGTAAGTTTTAAAAATCGATAGGGAAGCAAATATAAACATTTACGCGGTAAACCGGCGGTAATTGCATACCCTTTTCCTTTTTTGGCGGGAAATCATATCTTTGCGGATGGTACGCTTCCTGAGGGAGGGGTATTTATACGCACTTAAATAAATTTGCTTTATGAAGAAAACATTGGTAGACCTTTTTGAGGGGTCTGTAATATGCTACCCCGACAATACTTTCCTGTTGGAAAAAACGAGGGACAGGTTCGCGCCTACGACTTATGCTCAGGTGAGGAACCAAGTCTATGTACTGGGCGCAGGGCTTGTGGCGATGGGCGTAAGCAAGGGCGACCATTGCGCCTTGCTGAGCGAAGGACGCAATGCCTGGATCATCGGCGAGTTGTCGATGTTCTACGCCGGGGCGGTGAACGTACCGCTTTCTATCAAGCTCGAGGAATCGAACGACTTGCTGTTCCGCTTGCTTCATGCCGACGTTAAATACGTCATGGTATCGGGCAACCAATTGAAGAAGATACGCGCCGTAGCCGACAAGCTACCTCAGGTTGAGAAGATAATCGTCTTCGACGAACAGGAGGCTTACGGCGATAGAGAGATACATATCGACCGTGTAAAGGACATGGGCGAAGCCTACCTGCGGTCGCATGACACGGAGGAGTTCCTGTCCATCGCACGATCGCTGCAAAACGACGATTACGCCACCATCACTTACACGTCGGGCACAACGGCCGACCCTAAAGGCGTCATCCTCACGCATCGCAATTATACGGCAAACGTAGAGCAGTCGCTCTCCTGCATGGATATTGACCAGACATGGAGCACACTCGTTATACTTCCGCTTGATCATTGCTTCGCTCACGTAGTAGGCTTCTATATATTTATGTATAAGGGCGCGTCTGTGGCGACAGTGCAAGTAGGGCGCACGGGGATGGAGACGCTGAGGAACATACCCGTTAATATCAAAGAGGTAAAGCCTTACCTTATATTAAGCGTCCCTGCCCTGGCCAAGAACTTTAAGAAGAACATCGAACAGGGCATTCATACAAAGGGGCGGATGGCGGAGCGGCTCTTCCGACTGGCCTTGCGGATGAACTATGTGTATAATGGGGAAGGAAGCGACGATAAAGGTCGCGGCCTGCGTTGCCTGCTGAAGCCTTTCATTAGCGCATTCGACAAGCTGCTATTCTCAAAGGTACGTATGAACTTCGGAGGAAGGATGCGGTTTTTTGTCGGCGGAGGAGCTTTGCTTGACAAGGATTTGCAGAAGTTCTATTATGCAATCGGCATACCTATGTATCAGGGATACGGGCTGAGCGAGGCTACGCCAGTCATATCCACCAACGGCCCGCGCCGTCACCTTTTCGGAAGCAGCGGCCGGCTGGTACAACCTCTCGACCTGAAGATATGCGACGACGCCGGCAGTGCATTACCCGAAGGGGAAAGGGGTGAAATAGTTGTACGCGGAGAGAATATCATGGCCGGATACTGGAAGAACCCCGCCTCGACGGCCGAAACCGTCAAGAACGGATGGCTGTACACCGGCGACATGGGATACGTCGAAGACGGACTGCTATTCGTACTCGGACGCTTCAAGAGCCTGCTCATCAGTAGCGACGGCGAAAAGTACAGCCCCGAAGGCATTGAGGAAGCCCTTATGGAACATTCGTCGGCCATCTCCCAACTCCTGCTCTACAACAATCAAAGCCCTTATACCGTAGCCCTGCTGACGCCGAACAGGGAGGAACTCATACGACAGCTTGCCCGCCGGCAACTCAACCTCGACTCGGATAAGGGAAAGGAAGAGGCCATCGACATCATACGTCAGCAAATAGACCGCTTCCGCAAAGGCGGCGACATGGCCCCGCTGTTCCCCGAACGATGGCTACCCGCAACCTTCGCCATACTGCCGGAACAGTGGACGGAGCAGAACGGAATGGTGAACAGCACCATGAAAGTAGTACGCGGCAAGGTCGAAAAGGCTTACGCCTCGCGCATAGAAAACCTCTTCACCCCCGAAGGCAAGAGCCCGCTCAATGCCGATAACATGAACTCGCTATAAAGGTCGAAAGGCCTAAAAAAGCGACGCTAAGGCATAAATTAATACGAATCTTACTATCTTTGGCAGGAATTTTTATTATTAACGTTTAAGTAAATACATAAGACAATGGTAAGTTACAAAGAATTAGGCCTGGTAAACACAAAGGAAATGTTTGCTAAAGCAATGAAAGGCAAGTACGCTATCCCTGCGTTCAACTTCAATAACCTCGAACAAATGCAGGCCATTGTTCAGGCTGCCGTAGAAACAAAGTCGCCCGTCATACTGCAAGTATCCAGCGGAGCGCGTAAATACGCCAATCAAACACTCCTCCGGTACTTAGCCGAAGGAGCCGTAGCATACGCTAAAGAATTAGGATGCGAAAAGCCTCAGATAGTACTGCACTTAGACCATGGCGATACCTTTGAACTGTGCAAAAGCTGCGTAGATATGGGTTTCTCCTCAGTTATGATCGACGGATCACACTTGTCTTACGACGAAAACGTGGCGTTGACGAAGAAAGTAGTCGAATACGCACACCGATACGACGTGACGGTAGAGGGCGAACTCGGAGTGCTCGCCGGCGTAGAAGACGAAGTAAGCGCAGAACATCACACCTATACCGAACCTGACGACGTGGTAGACTTCGTCACCAAAACAGGGTGCGACTCCTTAGCTATCTCAATCGGAACATCTCACGGAGCAAACAAATTCACCCCCGCACAGTGCACCCGTGACGCGGACGGCAACCTTGTCCCCCCGCCGCTACGCTTCGACATACTCGAAGAAGTAGAAAAACGCATCCCTGGCTTCCCCATCGTGCTGCACGGAGCATCATCCGTACCACAGGAGGAAGTGGCAACCATCAACAAATACGGAGGCGCCCTCAAAGACGCCATCGGCATCCCTGAAGAACAACTGCGCCGCGCCGCCACATCAGCCGTCTGCAAAATCAATATCGACTCCGACAGCCGCCTGGCCATGACAGCCGCTATACGCAAAACATTCGCCGACAAGCCTGCCGAATTTGACCCACGCAAATACTTAGGTCCGGCTCGCGACAATGCAAAGAAACTCTATAAACACAAAATAGAAGAAGTACTCGGTTCGGGCGACAAACTCTAATTCCCCGTCCCCCTAACACCCGGATACCGCCGTGGCAAAAAGCAAATCGCTCCCGTCCGCAATAAACAGGACGGGAGCGATTCCTTTTTCCGAGAGTCACTTCGGCTCCCAAGTCACCGTACCGGGCCTGTCATACAAAGCCTCTAACGCCTCAGCAGTATTGAAGCGCGGCGAAGTGAAACCGGCCCATATCATAAACCAGGCAAACCTGTTCTGCGTTTCCAGCGTTTCGGGCGTCGGCACATTGCCTATCTCGCCGAGCGCTATCAACTTACCCTCGCCCAGATCAATCAATTGGTCGTGGTGACTTTGTTTCCAGTCATTATTGTAAATGTCCGTAGCCAGAACGTCGACGTACTCGACGCCGGGGAAGAACAGCGCATAATCGTAGGCCGTATCGCCCGGAATATCACGCGGCCCGTTAGCGTTCCACACCCAGATCAGGTTATCAAGGTGGTGATAGTTGACGTACCGGTCGTACATCATCTTCCAGAGCTTGACGAAGCCGTCTTCGCCCCTGCGCTCTCCCCACCAGAACCATTCGCCGTTCATCTCATGATACGGACGCCAGAGGACGGGGATATTCCTGTCCTTTAGTTGCTTCAGGTATCCGGCCACCTCGTCGGCCTTAGCCAGCCATCCGTTGTACGCCTCCGTACCCGGAGTAACGAGCTGCTGCCATTCCTCGTCGCCGAACTCCCCCTGACACTGTTCCCTGAAGATCGTCGCCCCCTCGTCCAAAGGCCGCTGCGAATGCCACATAAGGGTAATAATATGCCCCTTGCCGAACTCCTCGACGGCGTGGTCGATGACCGACTGTCGCTCCCAGCCCAGATCGCCGCCCCACATCAGCGGCGTCTTCCCTGAAGCCTCAAGGATACGGTCGCGATCCTGCTCGTACCATTCGGGCTGTATCAGTTGATATTCGCTGTGATGCTGAGCCGATATAATCTTGCCCTCGTCGACAGATTGATAGAGAGCCGCAAGCAGAGCCTTCGCCTCAGGCGTAGCGGCGGGATTGACCGGCTTGGGATACTTCGACTGCGTATTGCAGGAGGCAAGCACGATACATAAGATGGCGATAAATGCAATATTCTTTCTCATCGGTATATAATTAAAGGTATTTGTTTGTGCGAATAATAATCAGGGCGTGCCCCCGCAAGCGGGGTCGGGCTTTAGGCTACAATCCCTTACGCAAACGCGGGGCATGCTCCATGCGGAGGGCGAACACACAGGCCCGCCGGTTATTCCCGGAAGGCTTCCGGCCATTGCACGCCGGCGAGGACAGCAAGCAGCTCGCCGTCTTTGTATACAATAATTTGTTTTTAAAGATTTATACACCTACATCGTTTTTACTGTCGCAAATATAACCCTTTTTCTTATTACAAAGCAGAGCCTGCTATTAAACTCATAGTTCGGTATAAAACAAGAGGGGGCATTAAGTATTATTAATAAGCGAGCTTTGAGACGGAACGCCAAAACGATTACCTTTGCCGCGATCATTAGAAAATGAAAAAGAAATCTTGTTATATCATATCGTTGTTTTGTATCCTTTTTACCGTAGGAATATTTGTATCTAACGCTCAAAATGTAATCACAGCCTCCGGTATCGTTAAGGATTCAATCACTGGTGAACCTCTCCCCTACGTATCCGTTATCTTTGACAAGTCTACAATCGGAGCGATGACCGACGACTACGGACGTTTCAGCATTCGTAACGACAAAGGTTTGAGGCAGCTTGTCGTCTCTTCGCTCGGATATATCGGCAAGGCTCTTACGCTATCCGTCGGGGATGCGAACGAGGCTTTGGATATATTGCTCGGCCCTGCATCGTTCAGCGTGAGCGAAGTATTTGTGCGGCCGACACGCGAGCGTTATTCAAGAAGGGACAATCCGGCCGTAGACCTTATACGCAACGTTATTGAGCGCAAGGACGACAACCGCATTGAGGCTAAGGACGAATACGAGGTCGGGGTGTACGATAAGCTGTCCATGTCGCTGGATAATTTCAACCCGAATTTCGAGGAGAACAAATTCTGGGGCAAGCTGAAGTTTATTAAGAACTATATGGATACGTCCGAGATTACGGGCAAACCTATACTGACGCTCTCTATACGCGAGACTCTCTCGGACATTTATTACCGCAAGACGCCGAGGACGGAAAAGACTATCGTCAAGGCCAAGCAGACGCAGGGCATCGACCAGACGGTGGACGAGGGAGGAATTACGTCCAACCTGGAGGAGATATTCAAGAGCGTCAATATCTTCGACAATAATGTGAAGATACTGCTCAACAGCTTCGTCAGCCCGCTCTCGTCGCTTCTGGCTACGTCATACTATAAGTATTATATAATGGATACGGTAGATATTTCGGGCGACAAATGCGTCGACCTGGCCTTCGTGCCGGTCAACAGCCAGAGCTACGGCTTCACAGGCAGGCTCTACGTGACGCTTGACGGCAAGTATTCGGTAAAGAAGTTCCGCCTCAATACGCCGCAGAATATCAATCTCAATTTCGTTACAAACCTCAATATCGAGCAGGAGTTCAAGCGTATGCCCGACAGCACGTGGGTGGTTGATACGGAGAATACGTACCTCAATTTCCACCTCATAAGCGGGACGCAGCAGATATACGCCCACCAGTCGCGCACGTATTCGGACTATAAGTTTAATGTCGAGAAGGGCGATTCGATCTTCGCCCTCTTAGGCCCTTTGCATGTATTGCCGGAGGCGACCGAAAGGGCGGACAGCTTCTGGGTGAACAACCGCTTTGTCCCCCTGAGCAAGAAAGAAGACGTACTCGACGACCTGCTCGCCGAGCTTCGCAAGATACCCACCTTCAACGTCATCATCAAGACAGCCGAGATACTCATATCGGGATACATACAGACCGGGCCAAGGCGCGAGGAGAACTATTTCGACATAGGCCCGATGAATACCGTCTTCAGCGCGAATCAACTCGAAGGATTCCGCATACGTGTTGGAGGAATGACGACGGCACATTTGAATCCCCGCCTGTTCGCCTCCGGCTACTTAGCCTACGGTATGGACGACCGCAAGTTCAAATACAACGCCAAGCTGACGTACAGCTTCGAGGACAAGAAGTATCACGAAGGCGAATATCCCGTCAACAACCTCTCCTTTATGCAGGAATACGACGTATATACGCCCGGCCAGGATTTCCTCTTCACGAGCAAGGACAATATATTCGTAGCCTGGAAGGTAGGCGAGCCGGTGACGAAGATGAACTACGTAAGGAAAAGCCTGCTGCAATACGAAAAGGAATGGCTCAACGGCCTTTCCCTCAAGACGTGGGCGCGCCTTCAGAACGAAGAAGCGGCAGG
>JAIRZN010000079.1 GCA_031267205.1 Tannerellaceae bacterium
GGATATATCGACACGGGCGGAATGCCGGGGATTTTTGATTTGCCTGAAAATTCGGTTAAAGATTACATTCGGGACGTTATTCAAAACATTATTCAAAAAGACGTACTGGTGCGTAACCGGTGGCGGAACGAAGACCATTTTAACAAAACAACGGCATTCCTTTTCGACTCCGTAGGCTCGGTTATTTCACCCCAAAAGATAACCAACGCACTGAAAACGAATAACCGAATATCCATTTCGCACAATACGGTTGATAATTACATCAACGCTTTGGTAGAATCATACCTGTTTTACAGGGTGAAGCGCTTCGACTTGCGCGGCAAAGGGCTTCTGATGACGCAAGAAAAATATTATACCGTTGATTTGGGTTTGAAGAAATTCTTCCTCGGCGGTAAGAATAACCTTGACTTGGGGCATAACCTGGAGAACGTAGTTTTCCTCGAACTATTAAGGCGCGGTCATCAGGTAAATATCGGTAAAGCCGGCAATGCCGAAATTGATTTTGTAGTACGCAAGCCCAATGGCGACCATGAATATATCCAGGTGGCATGGACGGCAAAGGAAGAGAGTACCTTTCAGCGTGAAATACGCCCCCTTGAATTAATCAAGGATTTCAACCGGCGAATTTTGCTCACCACTGATGTGGAACCGGTTACAACCTACAAGGGGATACAAAAAATCAATGTTATAAACTGGCTGCTGGGAGAATAGGGAGACTTTTCGCCACGAAATATCCCCGTCGGGAGCTATCCGACTGTTGCGCCCGCGTTCGGCAATCATCAAATATTCCAATCCCAAATGCGCCACCACCATCCCTTTTTGTCGGTGACATTGACATACATGCCGGGATTAATAGCCTTTAGTTCGTCGATAAACTCCTGTTCCCTGACCGGCGAAGCAAAGTAGGGCGACCCCTTCGCATAACCGATGCGCAGCATCTTGGGAGAAGATTCGGCTAACCAGGATAATCCGTAATACCGCTTCACCGAGGTTATATCCATAATATCAATGCTCCAGGAGGATATATAATAGCCTTTTAAATAAAGTTTATTCCCGGATATGACATATCTTGTATGTTTAAAACTTATTATCATAATGCATAATAAGAGTAATAATACTGCCGCCATGAACAGGGCTTCGAATATCGCGCTTGCCGCCGCCGCTTCGTATACGATGGATATACATGGCGCAAAGAGGATTAGTAATATTAGGAATAAAAATAAGACGCTTACGCGCATTCTGAATACATTCTTTGTCGTTTCCATGGCTTGATGTGTCAATGATGCGTTGTATTTCATATTTTGTTGCGGGTTCAAAAGCTTGCTTTACGTTTTCCTGGAATAATGATACCTCAAAGCCATAATATAAACATCGTTCATATCTTCTCGAACAACATAAACAATACGATGTTCATTACTTATCCGTCTCGACCATTTTCCTGAAAGGTTGTACCGCAAACGTTCCGGTTTACCGATACCGGTATAAGGATGTTCGGATATATCCTTCAATAAACGTTTGATCCGGTATGTTACGGTGGGATTGCTTTTCCAGTATTCATAATCTTCAATCGCTTCCGGTGAGAATGTAATACCCATCATAAGTCATCTATATTGACTTTTGTCCCTTTGCCGGAATGCATGTTGTTTTCCGCGCTACGCAGACGGCTCATCATTTCGGGGGACGACGACAGGTATTCTGTTTCTTTTATGGCATTGTATTCATCTAACGGGAGAATAACTACACTGTTGTTATTTGAACGGTGAATAACAAGGGGTTCGCTGTCCTCTATTACTGAATCAAGGTAGCTTTTGAGATTGTTTCTTAATTCGGAATAATTTGCTGCTCTCATCTTTATTATATTTTTCTACAAATATATGCGCTTTTTCGGTTTGTGGACGCAAATTACTGGTGTTCGCGCCTTAGTAGGTCGTTGACGGTCTTTACGGGGGTGAACGTTTCGATGGGCACTTCGACGAAGACGGTGTTCCAGTCGCTCATTGCACCGTTCCACAGTCCGGGTAGTTCGAGGGCTTTGAGCGGGCGGCCGTCTTTGCTTTTGAGGGAGATAAAGCCGGCGTTCGGGTCGACGTGAGCGGGCAGGTTGTACTTGTTGCCGCGGTGGTCGCGAAGTGCGCAGACGAGGTCGACAGGGTTGAAGTGTGTGCCTTGTTCAAAGATAGACTTTTGCTCCGGGTTGTCGAGGTTGATCTGCGAGCTTTCGAGTATCTGCGGCGCGACCGTCCCGTCAACTCCGGCGACGAGGAAGGGGCCTCCTCCCGGTTCGCTTTCGTTACGCACCATGCCGCAGACGCGCAACGGGCGGTGGAGTTTCTTTTTCAGGTACAGTATCAGCTCGGCGTCTTCGAGGTGTTTGATGTCGCTTTTGCGGATGCAGAGGCTGTTGTGCAGGAAGTGTATCATTTCCTCGACTTGCCGGTGGGAGTATTTGCCGCTGTCGATGATGCGGAGGTAGTTAAAGATTTTATTTTGCAGCGTAATGAGGAGGCCTGCGAGAGTCTTTTTGTAGACGACGGTGGCGTATTTGAGGCTGTCGGGGGTGACGTTGTCGATGTTTTTAATGAATACAATGTCGGCCTCCATGTCGTTGAGGTTTTCTATAAGCGCTCCGTGTCCGCCTGGGCGGAAGACGAGGTTGCCGTCGCGGTCTCGGAAGGGCAGGTTGTCCATGCCGGCGGCTATGGTGTCGGTCGACGGCTTCTGGTGGCTGAATGTGATGTTGTACTTGACGGAGAACTTATCCTCGTATATTTCCTGCTTCTGTTCCAGGCATGAGACGAATAGAGGTTCGTGTTCCGGCGAGACGGTGAAGTGGATGTTTACGTCGCCGGCCGAGTTTTTGGCATACATAGCGCCTTCGGCCAAGTGTTCTTCGACGGCCGTTCGTTTGCATCCGTGATAGGAGTGGAAGAGCAGCAGTCCTTTGGGGAGTTGGCCGTAGCCCAAGCCGCGGCTTTCGAGAAGCGTTGAGGCTACGTCCTTGTGCCTTCCTTCCTTTATGCACTCCGACACCGTCATGCCTGTGGCTGCGCAAGCTTTGTTGAGAGCGTCGAAGAATGCGAACTTCCGTATGTTTCCGAAGAAGTCTTTCTCTGCGGGCGTTGAGGGTTTGTCGTATTGTGCGCCGATAAATTCGTAAAGGTTTTTAAACATTCTGCTCGCAGCGCCTGAGGCGGGCACGAACTTAACGATTTTATGGTTTTTGAGCAGATATTCGTCCCACGCCTTTATGCAGTCCAATTGTTCGTCGCGGGCGACGACGGTTATGCCTCTTTCTATTGAGGCCGAAGCGACTATTTCGGGGGAGGGGAATCCTGTGGCGAAATATTCGAGCTGTTCTTCTATCTGTGTTTCCGGTATGCCTTTGGAGGCAAGTAGTCCGGAATCGTTTGGAGTTAACGGAATATTCATTTCAAGTATGTATTTTTAGGTTTAACGGATTGTTTTATAATCGCAAATGTACGAAATAAACAATATCGAAGAAGCCGGCGCCGGCATAAGTGCAGGCGCTTGCATTTTAGAGGGAGATGATTTGGGCGTTGGCGTGGTCGATAGTCGATTGCCCTATGGAGGCGAGGTAGATACGGGTTGTATGTTCGTTTTCGTGGCCCATGCCTTCGCTGATGACGTTCATCGGTATGCCTTTGCGCATGGCTAAGGTGGCCCAGGTGTGGCGTGCGACGTAAGAGGTGAGCGATTTATCCAAGCCCAGTTTTACGGATATGCGCAACAAGCGTTTGTTGTAAGTCCTGAGTGAGCTTGAGGCGTCGCGGTTTCCGGGGTGGAAGACGGGGAGCAGGAATCCGTCGAGGGTCTCGCCGCGGTATCGTTCTATGATTTCCTCCATACAAGGTTCGATGCGTATGGTTAGCGTTTGCTGCGTTTTGCTTCGCGTATATGTCAGGTAACCATGTCTCATATACGAGCGTTTGAGGTTAGCCATATCTATGAACGACATTCCGCGAGTGTAGAAGCTGAACATGAACAAGTCTCGCGCGAGGGAAAGCCCTTTGCTGTCCCTGAGGTCGAGTTCTTTGAGCCTCATGATGAGCGCTTCGTTAACGGCTCGCTTGGCCGTTTTTGCTATTCCGGTATATACGCACCTGAAGGGGTGCCGCTGCGGCGTCAGTCCCTCTTCCGCAGCCCGGTTGTATACGGCCCTCCATATACGCATGTAGCACGAACTTGTGTTCATCGAGACCTGCCTCACTTTGAGGTAGTTTTCGTACCGTCGTATCAGTCCGGCGTCGATTGCTTCTATCAACATATCAGCTCCACCTGTGAAGGCATAGAAGCTTCTCCTCGCCACGCTGTATATTGCGGCTGTCCGGTCGCGGTTTTCAGCCTTGAGGCTGTCGATCAGGCTGTCCATGAAGGAGAAGATGTTCCCGTTAAGCGAGCTGTCGGTATAACGTTCCACCCATTCGTCCACGGAGTAGATACTTTTCTTGTCGAGAATTTCCCTGCATTTATCAAGCCTCCTCAACTCTTTGTCCAGCGCGTCGATAATTCCGCGCAGGTATGCTTCACGTTCCTTATTCGTTGAATGAAGTATGACTTGATCCTTCTTCATATCCCACTCGTGCGAAAAAATATGGAAACGTGTTGTGAGGCACTTAACCTTTCGATTGTTGATTACTTGGATGATTAACACGCCTTCTTTTTCTTTTACGGTTGATTTACGTAGTTTTACTTTTATAGATGCCATATTTGTAAATAATTGAATTAATAAACTCAGCATAACATTTATAGCATAACCGCGAACATATACATATAATATATATGTACACTCCGGCTTTATAATTCATTCCGCAGTTGTGTCGGCAAGTAAGTGTTCAAATTGAAGCGGGAAAGTTCCCGGTTTATGTCTTAACCGGCGTTATACAGGTTTCCAACAGTTTGACGGTTGACGAGGAAGCGAGGGTTACTCGCTTCGTATCTGCGGGTATGAGAGCGGTATGTCCGCGGCGGAGGGTCAGTTCGTTACCTTTGTCGTCGCAAAGGGTGGCCTGTCCGTCCATGCAGATGTAAACGACGAAGGAATCCAATGCAGAGAAGTCTCGCTCCATATCGCCCTCCAGTTCCAGCAGGTTGGTAGAGAAATAAGGGCAATCCGCCAATGAAACCATGTCGTTTTTCTTTTGTTCATAATGTGTACGGTAGTCGGCGCTAATAGTGTAATCAATTGCGTCTTTGGCCAATTCGGTATGCAGTTCCCGCCCGTTGCCGTGAGCATCTTTGCGGTTATAATCATATATGCGGTAGGTTATATTGCTCGTCTGCTGGATTTCAGCTATGAAGCAGCCGCTGCCTATTGCGTGCACACGTCCGGCGGGAAGGAAGAACACGTCGCCCTCTTTCACCTCATAACGCTGCAAGACGTCCATAATAGTATTATCCTCTACCCGTTTCACGTACTCTCCGGCGTCTATCTGCCGGGAAAAGCCGGAGTACAGGGCAGCGCCTTCGGAAGCTTTTATTACGTACCACATCTCGGTTTTGCCGAAGGAGTTGTGCCGTTTTTTAGCCAGGTCGTCGTTCGGGTGCACCTGTATGGAGAGGTTGTCTTTGGCGTCGATAAATTTTATCAACAACGGAAATGTTTTGCCGAAGCGTTCCATGACCTTTTCGCCGAGCAGTTCTTTTCCGTAGGCACTGATCAACTCGTCGATGCTTTTGCCTTTCAAGTTGCCGTTATCCACTATTGAGTAGTTCCCGTCTACGTGCGATAGCTCCCAGCTTTCGCCGATGCCGTCTTGCACGGGATAGATTCCTTTAAATGGGCAGATGTCCGCTCCGCCCCAGAGGATATTTTTTAAGATAGGTTTAAATATAATCGGATACAACATATTAACTGATGGTTGACAGTTTTCTTAATACGACTGCGCTACGGGCAGGGATATATAGCTTCAGCCAGCCTTTATGTTCTTTTGCGTACAAGGAGTCAAACTGCGTGAAATGGTGTATCGCATCATCGGTCAGTCCGAATCCGCCGAAGCGTTCGGCATCGGTATTGAGCGTTATCTCGTACTCTCCCTCAGGGGCAAGGAACCCGTAGTCCGTGAAGGAACGGCTCGGATTGAAATTGAATACAAAAAGTAAATTTTGGCGCATAAAAGCCAAAATCTGGTCGCCGTCATTGTCCCATATTTTAAAAAGCTGCATACGCTGAAAATTCCTCACACCTTTAATCAAGGAAATCATCTCGCGATCAAAATCGCCGAGGTAGTGATATGCCAGACTTGTGTCATCTACCAAATTCCATTGACGGCGAGCGTATTTATACGACCAGCCGTTGCCGTCGCGAGGGAAATCAATCCATTCCGGATGGCCAAACTCGTTGCCCATGAAGTTGAGGTAGCCACCGTTGATTGTCGAGGCGGTCGCAAGGCGTATCATCTTGTGCAGAGCCAAGCCACGGTCAACGGTAAAGTTCCGGTCGCCCTTCTTCATGTGCCAATACATTTGGGCGTCTATGAGGCGGAAGATAATGGTCTTGTCGCCTACCAGAGCCTGGTCGTGACTTTCGGCGTAACTGATTGTTTTCTCGTCTGCCCTGCGGTTGGTTGTTTCCCACCATATGGAAGAGGGATGCCAGTCTTCGTCTTTCTTTTCCTTTATCGTTTTAATCCAGTAATCGGGAATGTTCATAGCCATGCGATAGTCGAAACCATATCCTCCGTCTCCGGTTTTGACGGCCAGTCCCGGCATTCCGCTCACCTCTTCCGCGATGGTTATTGCAAGTGGGTTTACTTCGTGTATAAGTTTATTAGCCAGGGTGAGATACATAATAGCATCGCCATCCTGATGGCCGTTGTAATAGTCCGAGTAGTTTGTGAAATTTTCGCCTAAGCCGTGACTATAATAAAGCATCGACGTAACGCCGTCAAATCTGAATCCGTCGAAACGGTATTCATCCAACCAGAATTTGCAATTTGAAAGCAGGAAGTGTAATACCTCATTCTTAGCATAATTGAAGCATAGCGAATCCCAGGCCGGATGGTTACGCCTATTGTCCGTATAGAAGTACTGATCGCATGAGCCGTCGAACTTACCCAAGCCTTCCACTTCGTTTTTAACTGCGTGACTGTGAACAATGTCCATAATCACGGCAACGCCTAAGGCGTGGGCGTTATCAATTAGCTCCATTAATTCTTCAGGCGTTCCAAATCGTGAGGATGCAGAAAAAAAGCTACTTACGTGATAACCGAATGATCCGTAGTAAGGATGCTCTTGTATAGCCATAATCTGTATTGCATTATAGCCGTCTTCCACTATGCGAGGCAGTATGCGGGTGCGAAATTCACGGAATGTTCCTACCTTTTCTTCATCCGTAGACATACCGATATGGCACTCATAGATGAGTAAAGGGGAGGTGTTAGGCCTGAAATTTTCATATTTGAATACGTAAGGGCTTGGAGGATTCCATACCTGTGCGCTGAATATCTTGGTATGCTCATCCTGCACAACCCTGCGCGTCCAGGCCGGTATACGTTCGCCACAGCCCCCGTTCCATTCCATAAGTAGCTTGAAAAGGTCTCCATGGTGCAGGCTATCTTCTTCGAGGGCTATCTCCCATTTGCCGTTTTCTATCCGCTTCATCCGGTAACGATCATCTTTGCGCCAGTCATTGAATGTGCCTGTAAGGTAGATCGCCATAGCATTAGGCGCCCACTCGCGCAATACCCATCCGCCAGGTATCTTGTGTAATCCGAAATAAAGGTAACCCGAAGCAAACGAACTCAGTGTCTGCGTACCGTTGCCGGTCAGTTCCCTTTCCTTATCGTCGGCGTATTGATGACGTCCGTTTATGGCAGCTTTATATGGCGCGAGCCAAGGGTCGTTCTTAATTAAATTAAGTGATTGTACCATGTTTGACATATCTTTTGGTGTTGTCGCAAAGATATAAGATTTTCCTCCCTGAACCTCATATAATTCCTGTTTTTTACGTACTTTTGCGCTAAACCATCCGAAAAATGAGCAAAGGAATTAAAAGTTTAGCTTTTTACGTATTGATGATTGCCCTATTCGGTTCGTTGATGTATACAATTGTCAGGAAGGGAGAAACGAGGCAACCGGTGGAGGTAGTTGCATCATTGCCGGATAAGCCGACCGGCCTGGCTGAAGGTTTTGATGCTTTCCGTCAGTTATTATTGCGCGACGTAGAATCTCCAATCGCCATCCTTTTATTGCAAATCATTGCTATTTTACTTACCTGCCGTCTTTTCGGATGGCTATTCATGAAAATAGGACAGCCTACGGTTATAGGCGAAATACTTGCGGGAATTATTTTAGGCCCATCAGTACTGGGATATTTTGCTCCTGACGTATCGGATTTCCTGTTCAGGGAAGAATCTCCTGCTAACATTAATATATTAAGCCAATTCGGCTTAATCCTTTTTATGTTTGCTATCGGCATGGAGTTGGACATCGGCGTAGTACGCAAAAAGCTGAAAGAGACCATCCTTATCAGCCACACAAGCACTATCGTTCCGTTCTCCTTCGGGATGCTCACTGCTTATTTTGTATACGATCGATACGCCGACCATGCGACGCCTTTCCTCTCTTTCGCCCTGTTCATAGGTATTTCCATGAGTATTACCGCCTTTCCTGTATTGGCGCGTATTATACAAGAACGGGGATTGACTAAATCCCACCTTGGAACAGTCACGCTGGCGAGCGCTGCCAATGGCGATATTACCGCATGGTGCCTGCTTGCCGTCGTTATTGCCATTGCCCAGGCCGGTACGATGCTGAGCGCCGTTTACAGTATTTTCTTTTCCGGCATTTACCTGCTTCTGATGTTCTTTGTCATACAGCCCTTCCTCCGTGTTATAGGCCATATTTATCATAACAGGGAAGTGATTGACAAAGGGATGGTGGCGATGATGTTCCTTATCCTTATATGCTCGTCTTATCTGACGCAGATATTGGGGCTTCACGCCCTTTTCGGCGCATTTATCGCCGGAGTCATTATGCCTGCCAACATTAAGTTCCGCAAAATACTGACGGAAAAGGTGGAGGACGTTTCTTTAGCCCTTTTTCTGCCACTGTTCTTCGTTTCCACTGGGTTGCGCACGGAGATCGCCTTGTTGAACACGCCGGAACTGTGGTGGATGTGCGGCATAATCACAGTCGCGGCCATTGCAGGGAAGTTCGGCGGCGCTTTTCTCTCGGCACGCTTCGTGGGAGAAAGTTTCAAGGATAGTTTATACATTGGAGCCTTGATGAATACACGCGGACTGATGGAACTGGTAGTACTCACAATAGGCTACGAGATGGGTATTCTTTCGCCTCCCGTTTTCGTGATGCTGGTATTGATGACATTGGTCACTACTTTTATGACAGCTCCGTTAATTGCTTTTATCGGGTTCTGCTTCCGAACGCATACCGAGTTGCAAGAAAAAAAGATGCGCCTGCAGACGGAAGGCGTTTACAAGGTGATGCTCTCTTTCGGACGTGCCGGTAACGGTCAGATAATGTTGGATGTAGCACATCAGATGTTTGCCGCGCAAAGCAAGACTCTGGAGATTACGGCCCTTCATCTAACCGTCAGTCCTGATGTGAATCCATTGCACACGGATAACTTTGAAGAAGTCAGTTTCGGGCCAATCCTCTATGGAGCGCAAAAGCTGGGCATACCCATCAAGACACGTTATGAGACGTCCATTAATGCGGGGGTGGACATTGTCAATGTTGTCAATGAAGAAAACTTCGATTTCCTGTTGGTGGGCGCCGGCATTTCCATGAGCAATCTGCCGGCGGATGTTGTCGCCAATCGTTTCCGTACATTTTTTTATAATCGCTATCTCCGTTTTTTCAAGACGCCCGAATCATGGTTTTATCCCGGTTCGCTGCTAAAGGACAAAACCAAGGTTTTTATCGAAAATTCCTCCTGCGCCGTTGGTGTATTTGTCAACCGCAATTTTGTGAAGGCTACCAATGTCATCTTGGTCATCGCTTCCGTCGGTGACCTTTTCCTCTTGGATTATGCCTATACTTTATTAAAGTCTACACAGGGGAGCATCGCCATTGTCGACACGACCTCCGGCGAAGCGGACGCCATCGACCCAAAGGCTACCATCGCACATTTCAGGTCGACAGTGAAACAATCATCCCTACTACCTCACAAAGACATCGAACCGGGGTTGTTAGCCGGCTATAACTTCATGCTGATCAGCTATCACACCTGGAATGACGTCTCCGAACACCGCAAAGAGGCCTTGCAACGTATGCCATCTACGCTTATCCTGAGCAGGTAGTTTTTCATGTCTGCAGGCTGTCGCCGGGCGTTTAAATTATCTATAAAAATGAAGTACAATGAATGTTTGCGAACAGTAAGATGATAGTCTTATAGGTTGCGATTCATATTTTGTATTATCTATTTGTGTGTTGTTGTACATACTGCCGGAATTATATAAGCGTCACAATATCCGTATTTTATTATCATTAATTAATTAAAGATTGAAATGTTTGAAAACGATAACTCCAGAGGTATGTCCTATGTTGCAAAACAATCAAAAAACAATTCTTATAAAATATTATTTGGAATTAATTTGAATGAGCAAATACCGCCTACAATAATTATGTTTCAATATAAATACGCAGGCAATGAAACGTAAAACAATATAATATTCATGATTCTACTTCTTCCTGTTCGTCGTCATTCATATCATCATTTTCTTCTTCCGTCTCTTCTTCTTCGGTAAATTCCCATGCGTTTGTCGATTCGCCTTTCTTGAGGTACTCTTTTACGCGCTCGGCAAGTCGTATCTGCTCGCCGTCTTGCTGCCAGAGTTCGTCGTCTTTCATGATTTCGCAGGCTTTCAACAGCGAGCCGCAACCGGCATTACGAAACCATTCGCATACGTCCTCGTGTTGAAGGATGTTGGAATGGATAAAGGTGGTCAGTTTGTCGATCCCCAAATACTGATTGTCCGCTTTCTGAAGGCCGAACTGTTCGCGCAACTTCTTCCCTTCGGGCGTACCGTTGGCGGTGATCAACAGGAAAGTGTGCACCAGGATGCTGTTACGCTGTATACTTACTATCAGGTATCCGATTTTTAGTTTGAACGCCTCGAAGTCCAACATAAGACGCCCGTCCTTCAATTCACGCGAGGAGCCTTTCATCAGCGATTTACACAGGAACATCTGCATATATCCCGCACTCGCGCAGCCCAATCGTTCTTCGAGACGGTTGAGGGCATGTTCGGAGACGTATACCGGGCGATCCTTGTTCGATCCCGGCCCTTTTGCGCCAAGGTGGACAGGTTTGAACGACATCGGAATAAAACGCAGATTTTCGGGTACCGTCTGGAGAGCGTGCGAGGGGAAGGCGACCGTAATGCGCAGGGCGTTACGTATATCGCCGTTGTTAAGCCTGATGCGCTTGCGTTCCACACGATACGGCTGGATGTGAATATTACTGTGGCGCGTCATATCAAGGGTGTTCTTGCTGCTTCCGAAATCTTCCTCGAAATACGCGCAATAGAGGCTGTACCGAAGGTCGCTTGCGAAACTTGTTATCGCCATGAGCAGTTCGGAGATTTGCATGTAGTAGGTTCTAAAACTTTCCTCCCTGTTTTCAAAAAACTCTTCATACCATGGAAGGCCCTTGAAAACATCCGCATTGAGGCAAATATTTGGGGAGTCGGGGGTGCTGGGGCGGATAAGCCATTCCAGTGGCGAGATGTAACGATTGTACTCCGTAACGCTGATCTTATGTCCTCCCGTGCCCAAGGGGATTGATTTCTCCTTCTGTATTATATTCGCAAACTCGTTGACGCTGTTCATCATATCCTTGGATACTTTTCCGTCGGCGACTACCTTGAAGGGCAATCCTCTCATTTCGTACAGTACCAGTCGGTTGAACGAGTCAATCATCGGATACAGATCAGGGTGAATCAAGTCGCATAGAGCTCTCAAGCGTCTGAAATGCTCATTCCGACGTTGTGCTTCTTCGATTTTATGCTTGGCATGATCGGTCTGCCTGCTTTTTTTCTTCTTTGCCATATTTTATTTTTAATTTATGGAACAAATGTAAACAAAAAGCTAATACGTAGAATGCGCCTGAGTGTTGTTTCCGGCGGTATGCGACATTACGTCCGCTTCAGAAAATGTGCGGTATAAGTCGTTTTGTACGTTTCATGTAAGCCTTGTATTGTTCGCCGAAGCGTTCCGTCATCAGTCTTTCCTCGTCGGGAATGCGGAGGGTGAAGAGGATTGCCAATCCTGTCGAAATGGTGAGGGCGTAGAACCAGTTGGCTGTGACGAGCGCAAAGGAGACGAGCCACAGCAGCATGTCGGAATACATCGGATGGCGCACCCTTTTGTAAGGCCCGCCGGTGATGAGCGTATGCTCCTTGCGGATTTCGAGTACTGGACTCCAGTTGTCGCCCAGCGTCCGGTGTATGCGGTAGAACCACCACATGCCGTAAAAGCCGACGGCGAAACCGGCAAGGCGTATGCCGTCGGGCAGGGCAAACTGTCCGAACGACAGCCATGGCGTGAAAAGCCACATCATTCCCGGTACGGCAAGGGCGATAAACATAACTTGCGTCAACAGCTTTTCACGCCTCGGCGCAATCTCCGATTCCTTCGCCGCGTGGCTTGTCTTGTAACGTTTTTGGTAATACAGGCGGATGATGTTCATGGCTACGACGAGCGCGCCCAACAGAAATTTATATGCAAGTTCGTTCATTGAGGTTAGTGTTTTGAGAGGTTATACATTATTAATACGTTTGGCGCAAAAATAGTCCTTTTCAAACGCTAACCTCAACATCATACTCAAATTACCTGCAAGTAGGTATCAGGACGTAAGCTCGCGCATGACGTCGGCCACCGTCCGTATATCACGGAAGAGTGACGCTACCTGCCCTATTTCCAGTTCGCCTTCCGACAAATCGCCCTCGAAGATGCCTTTCTTCGCCCGTCCGCGCCCCAGAAGCTCGCGCAGCTCTGCGGCGGTGGCTCCGCGTTCTTCGGCTGAGGCTATCATCGAGGCGAAATCGCCCTTGACTAAGCGCGTAGGGGATAGCGATTTCAGCATAAGGCGTGTGTCGCCCTCGTCGAGGCTTAGGCATAGCTGCTTGAAACGTTCGTGAGCCGAGCTTTCCGTCGTCAGGGCGAAGCGCGTGCCTATCTGCACGCCGTCGGCGCCCAAAGCTTGTACGGCGCGTATCGCGTCTGCCGTACCTATGCCTCCCGCCGCAAGAAGCGGAAGCGCGGTAGAGCGTCTGACGGCGGGAATGAGGCAGAGGGTGGTCGTCTCCTCGCGCCCATTATGCCCGCCGGCTTCAAAGCCTTCGGCTACGATCGCGTCTACGCCTGCCTCTTCGGATTTTGCGGCAAAACGCGAACTGCTCACCACGTGCGCAACCGTCATGCCGTGAGCTTTCAGATACGGCGTCCACGTCTTTGGGTTGCCGGCCGAGGTGAATACTATCTTCACGCCCTCTTCCGCGAGGATGCGCATCAGTTCCTCAATCTCAGGATACATCAGCGGGACGTTGACGCCGAAGGGTCTATCGGTTGCTTTGCGGCATTTAAGGATATGTTCGCGCAGCACGTCCGGATGCATCGAGCCGGCGCCGAGAAGCCCTAATCCTCCTGCATTACTTACGGCCGACGCCAATCGCCAACCGCTGCACCATACCATTCCTCCCTGCACAATGGGATATTTGATCCCGAATAAACTGCATACTCTGTTTGTTTTCATTCTTAACCTGTTTTTGACCGATTCTCCTTACGCAGGATCGCCCGCAGCGTTTGCGGTCGCCTCAAAGCCTCCGTCGACTTTTCCGGCTTTCCTGTACATTACTGCAGGAAACATCCTTCGGAAACAAAGAATCGGGCGTGATTATACTTATTGTTGCTTGTAAAGTTAGGAATAAGTGTCTAATTATTGGACACCACTGTCCAATTATTGGACAGTCGCGGGAAACGGGCATTCCGCCAATTGCTTGAGACGTAGTTGTATATATGTTCTGGCACGTCGTTTGCTATTTATTATGCAGAAACATCTATATTATGAATGCTATAAAACTGTTTATGATCATTTGGACGCTTACGGCGATGACGGCCGGAGCGCAGGAGAAGCTCTGGACGATGGACGACTGTATGCGTTACGCTGTCGAACACAGTCCGGCTGTACGCAGGCAGGCGTATACCTACGACACTTACAAGGCGGAACAGACCTCCTCCGTGGCCTCCTTCTTGCCTTCAATCGAGGTGGGTGCGGCGGCGAGGTACAGTTTCGGACGAGCTGTCGACCCGGAGACTAACACCTACGTCAACACGACTACCTTCAACAATTATTACGAGGGATACGCCTCGATGCCGGTCTTCCGAGGAGGACAGTTAGTCAACCAGTGGAGGCTGGCCAAGGCTAACCGTCAGATGGGTATGAACGATGTGCTGAAGGAGAAGGACGACCTGGCGCTTAACACCATGGAGGCCTTCGTGAACGTGGTTTATTATCAAGGCTCCGTACGCTTCGCCGCCGAGAAGCTGGAGGAAAGTTCGCGTATGCTTTACAAGACGAGGCGACAGGAAGAACTTGGTCTCAAAGGAAAGGCGGACGTGGCGCAGATAGAAGCTCAGGCTGCAGCCGACGACTACGTGCTGACGCATCAGCAGAATCTTTGCAACACGGCCATGCTGAAGCTCAAGGAGTATATGAACTTTCCTTACGGGACGGAGCTCGAAGTAGATACGATTATCGCTACGGCCGGCTACCTGCACGCCGACGAATCGGTAAGCGATATTTTCGACTATGCCGCGAACAGCAACCCGGCTGCGCTCCAGGCTGCCTTCAAGCTCAAGGCCGCGCAGATGCAACATTTAGTGCAGAAGGGGAAACTCTTCCCTTCCGTAACCTTCTCGGCCGGTATTAACACCGGATACTTCGAGAACCTCAAGGCGGACGCGGCGCCGGCGTCGTTCGGCTCGCAGTTCAGGAACAATCGCGGCGAGTACCTGTCGTTGAGCGTAACTTATCCGCTCTTCGACGGATTGACGCGAGTAACCGACGTCCGCCGCGCACGCAATAACGTCCGCATAGCCATCGAGCAGCAGTCCGAGACGCTTCGCCAATTGCAAACCGCCATCGAACAAAGCGTGGCCGACCGCGAAGGCTATGCCAAGGAGAGCGTACAGATGGAGAAGAAGCTGGCGGCCGACCTTATGGCCTACCAGGTGACGCTGCGCAAGTTTGAAGAAGGGCTGATGAGCCCGCTCGACCTTCAGACCAGCGCTAACATACTGCTCGAATCCAAGGCCAACCTCTTGCAGCGAAAGCTGATGTACCTCCTCAAATGCCGCCAGGTGGACTATTACAAAGGCGGCGAACTGATACGGTAACTCATGACAGGTAAATTATAACCGATAACTCGTAATTCAAAATATATTATGGACATACAACTGAAAAAGAAAAAAGGCCTACGCAAAAAACACATCCCCTACGTGGCCGGAGGCGCCCTGTTCGCCGTAATGCTGGGGTGGATAATTTTTGGTGACCACTCGGCGACGCTGCGGATTGACGCACGCGGTATAAGCGTGGGAGAAGCGCGCTTTGATCTGTTCAACGACTTCGTCCGCGTTGACGGACAGGTGCAGCCCATTACGGTGGTGCAATTAAGCCCCGAAGAGGGCGGCATAGTGCAGGAACGTGTTGTAGAGGAAGGTGCGCAGGTGCGACGCGGCGACGTTATCGTACGCCTTAGCAACTCCGCCCTCGACCTCCAGATACTTAGCGCAGAAGCCGAACTGGCCGAGAAACAGAACTTCCTGCGCAACACGCAGGTCGCAATGGAGCAGGACCGCCTCAACAACCAGAATGAGAAGCTCCAACTACAACTCGAGACAACGCGCAAACAACGCGCCTACCTCCAGCAGGAAACGCTATACGGAGAAAGCCTCATCGCTCGCGAAGAATACCTCCAGTCCAAAGAGGACTACGATTTGGCCATCGAAAAACACGCCCTCATCATGGAACGCCTGCGGCAAGACTCGATATACCGCACGATACAGGTGGATGTAATGGAGGATAACCTCGACAATATGCGACGCAACGTCATACTCATACGACAGCGCAAAGATCATCTCGATATACGCTCGCAAATAGACGGCGAGCTGGGACTGCTCGATGTAGTCCTCGGACAAAATGTTTCGCCCGGACAGAAGATCGGACAGATTAACGACCTCTCCGACTACAAAGTCGAGGCCCTGATTGACGAACATTATATCGACCGCGTGCGCACGGGACTTAACGCTACCTTCGAACGGCAGGGCGCAAGCTACGCCTTGATCGTGCGAAAGGTCTACCCCGAAGTGCGCGAAGGACGCTTCCGCACCGACTTCGTCTTCACCGGCGAACGCCCCGACAACATACGCAGCGGACAGACTTACTACATTAACCTCGAACTCGGACAGCCGACCGAGAGCGTAATTATTCCCAAAGGCACCTTCTTCCAGAATACGGGTGGAAACTGGATATTTGTCCTCGACGCCGACGGCCGGCGAGCTTACCGACGCTCCATACGCATCGGACGGCAGAACCCGCAGTTCTACGAAGTCCTCGAAGGCCTCGAAGCAGGCGAGCGCGTCATAGTATCCAGCTACGAAAGCTACAAGGACAACCAAATACTCATCCTCGATTAATCGCTATACATTAATATATA
>JAIRZN010000122.1 GCA_031267205.1 Tannerellaceae bacterium
TTCATTTCCTGAGCTTGAGCGGCGAAAGCCGTTGCCATAGCCAACAGCGTCGTGTGTAGTAAAATGCGGAATCCGTTCATTTCATTAGCGAGATTAGTTTATTTACAATATCCACAGCCGCCTCCTGTTTGCTCTTGAGCGGGTAGTCGGTTAGTTCTCCTTTGTTGTCTAAGATGCTTATCCGGTTAGTATCCGTTCCGAAGCCGGCTCCGGTGTCGCGCAAGGAGTTGAGGACTATGAAGTCGAAGTTTTTCTTTCTTAGCTTGCTTTCGGCATGGGTTATCTCATCGTTTGTCTCCAGGGCGAAACCTGCAAGCGTCTGTCCTTTCCGTTTCATAGCGCCGAGCGAGGCGGCTATATCCCGGTTGGCAGTCAGGTGAAGCGTGATGTCACCTCTATCCTCACGCTTAATCTTTTCCCCGCAGATTGTCGCCGGACGGTAATCGGCTACGGCCGCGCAGAGGATGGCGGCATCTACGTCGGGGAAGGCCTCTGTTGACGCGCGATACATCTCTTCGGCGGACTCTGTGTCGATACGCTTTATGTCAGGATGTTTTGCGCTCAAGGATACCGGCCCGCTAACCAGCGTGACTGCCGCTCCACGCCGTGCGCATTCTTCCGCCAGGGCAAACCCCATCTTGCCTGATGAGTAATTACCGACGAAGCGTACAGGGTCAATCCTTTCATACGTCGGCCCGGCGGTTATCAGTATCTTTTTTTTTTGAAGAACGCCTTGTGTGGCGAAGAAGTTTTCCAAATACTCAACAATCCTCTCAGGCTCTTCCATGCGGCCTTTCCCCTCCAGTCGGCTGGCTAATTCTCCTACGGCGGGTTCGATGATATGGTTGCCGAAAGAACGCAGCATGTTTATACTATGCTGCGTGGCGGGATGTGCAAACATGTCTAAATCCATTGCCGGAGCGGCAAATACAGGGGCTTTGCACGAAAGGTAGGTTGTGATCAGCATATTGTCGGCTATGCCGTGTGCCATTTTACCAAGGGTGGCGGCCGTAGCAGGGGCTATCAACATGGCGTCGGCCCATATCCCCAAGTCCACATGACTATGCCATGACCCGTCCCTGTTTGAGAAAAACTCGCTGATAACCGGACGGCGGCTAAGAGTAGAGAGCGTGAGCGGCGTAATAAACTCCTTTCCGGCAGGAGTAATAACGACTTGCACCTCGGCGCCCTTCTTTACAAGCGCACGAATCAAATAAGCCGCTTTATAGGCGGCTATACTCCCGGTTATACCCAATATGATCTTTTTATCTTTCAGCATATTCTTTGTGCAGACGAAGGAAATCGTGTATAAAACGGTTTCTCCCTGTAATTTATTACAGACGTAGCGTTAAAATCTCCCGCGCAGCCTTAGTGTCGATATGTCCTTTTTCGCTCAGCTTCCAGCCTAATTGGTCGATGGGGCCGGTAAGGGCGTCTAAGTTGGCTTCCGTTATACCGTACTCGTGGAGGCGCGTTTTCAGTCCCATATCACGGAAGAACATTTCTACGGCGGCAATCGTCTTCTCAACTCTCATGTCTGCGCCGCCTTCGGTTACATTGAAGATGACATTTCCCAAGCGTAGTATCTTTTCCTCTTTCTCCTTTCGCATATATTGCATCACGCCGGGCAGGATAACGGCGAGCGTTTCGGCATGAGCCAGCCCGAACAAGACGGTCAACGGATAGCCTATGCGGTGAGACGACCAGTCTTGCGGCACGCCCTGACCTATCCAGCCGTTAAGCGCATTGGTGGCGGCCCACATCAGGTTGGCTCGTATATCGTAATTGAGAGGGTCTTCCAACACCTTTAGACCTTCCTCACGGATAATGCGCATGAGGCTTTCGGCAAAGGCGTCCTGCACTTTGGCGTTGACGGGATACGTCAGGTATTGTTCTATGACATGAATAAACGAGTCGACCACCCCGTTCGCTACCTGATTGGCGGGCAATGAATAGGTAGCCTCCGGATCCAATAAGGCAAAACGGGGGAAGACCAAAGGTGTGGCAAAGCCTAACTTCCGTCCTTCCGAAACGCGCGATATTACCGCCCGCTCATTAGTCTCCGAGCCGGTAGCCGCCAGGGTAAGGACGGCGCCTAAAGGCATTGCCCGTTCGACAGTCGCGCCTTTTGCCAATATACTCCAGGGGTCGCCGTCAAAGTGTATTGCGGCAGCGATGAATTTCGTGGCGTCTATGACCGACCCGCCGCCTACGGCAAGCAGGAACGCGGCCTTTTCCCTCTTTGCAAGTCCTACCGCCCGCATACAGGTTTCATAGTGGGGGTTTGCTTCAATGCCGGAAAACTCCGTCAAGGGATAATCCTTCAGAGCTTCGATCGCCTGGGCGTATATACCGTTCTTCTTTATGCTTCCTCCCCCATACAGCATTAGCACTCTGCTTCTTTCGGGGATAAGGGCCGGCAGCCGCGCGATGCTTCCTTTGCCGAAAACAACCTTTACAGGATTGGAGAACTCGAAATTATTCATCTCTTTTATTTGGAATTAAAGCCTCTGAGTTTAATCTCAGTAAGCATCTTTTTGGTGTTAAGCGTAAAATCTCCGTTCATAATCCAGGCGTAATAGCTGGGGTCGTTCCTCAACACTTCCGCCACTAACTGTCCTTTGTATTTGCCGAAATTGATTACCTCTTCCATCTTGTCATTGTAAATCATACGCCCTGCAAAGTCCACATTGTTGTTATAGCTGGAGTATTGCGAGAGGTAAGTGATTTCGTTCTTCAGTTCGGGATAGCGGTCGAGCTGCGCCTTCAGCACTTCGTAAGTCGCCTGCGTATCAGCTTCCGCCGTATGTGCGTTTGCGAGGTCTTTACCGCAGTAAAACTTGTATGCGGCAGCCAGGTTACGTTGTTCCATCTTATGGAAAATGGTCTGTACGTCCACAAACTTGCGCCTGTTAAGGTCGATGTCTACATCCGCCCTCAGAAACTCTTCCGCCAGCATGGGTATATCGAAGCGGTTGGAGTTAAAGCCTGCCAGGTCGCATCCTTCTATCTGGGTGGCCAGCGATTTGGCTATTTCCTTGAAGGTTGGACAGTCTCTCACGTCTTCGTCGGTGATTCCGTGAATGGCTGTTGATTCGGGTGGGATGGGGATGCCGGGGTTGATGCGCCTTGTCCTTGATTCTTCTTTGCCGTTAGGATAGACCTTGACAAAAGAGATCTCAACTATGCGGTCCTTAACAATATTAATACCCGTTGCCTCCAGATCAAAGAAGACTAACGGGTTCTTTAAATACAACTGCATGCCTTATTTGTTAATCGTTCAACATCATCGGCATAAGGAGCATCAGCAATTCTTCATTCTCTTCGTTTTCCGCCGGTATGATTAATCCTGCGCGGGAAGGGTCTGCCAATTCAAGCACTACGTGTTCCGAAGCTATATTGCCTAATATCTCTATCAGGAAGGTTGCCTTGAAGCCTATCTTAAGCTCTGTGCCGTTGAAGTCGCATACGATCTTTTCTTCCGCAGAGGTGGAGTAGTCAATATCCTGAGCCGAAACTATCAGCGCTCCTTCCGTGACATGCAGCTTCACTAAGCTGCTTGAGGCGTTGGAGAATACGGACACGCGCTTCAGGGCGTTCAGTAGCGAAATGCGGTCGATCGTAACCTTATACGGGTTTTCCTGTGGAATGACGTTGTTATAGTTCGGGTAACGGCCTTCTATCAGGCGGCAGACCATCTCGAAGTTAGAACCTGATATGTATGCGTTGTTCTCGTCAAACTTGATCTTAACCTCTTCGGTATCCTTAGCCAGTACGCTTCTCAGGATGTTGGCGGGCTTCTTGGGTAATATGAAGGAGGCTCTTTCGGGGGAATGGACGGACAGGTTGCGCAGCCTGACTAACTTATGTCCGTCTGAGGCTACTATTGTCAGGCTTTCCTGTTGAATGTCGAAGTATATACCGTTCATCACCGGGCGCAACTCGTCGTCGGCCGTGGCAAACAGCGAGCGTGAGACTCCGTTCAGCAGCCTCTGGGCGCCTATGGAGGCGCTTACGTTGGTATCGTTCAAAGGTTTTTGTTGCGGGTAGGTATCTCCTTTCTGTCCGATAAAGTTATATTTACCGTTCTCAAAGTGAATCAGTATCTCCAGCGTATCGTCGTTAATCTCGAAATTCAGCGGTTGCTCGGGAAGTTCTTTCAGGGGATCAAGTAGTATTTTTGCTGCTACGGCAAACAGACCGGAACCTTCGGCATTGAGTACATCCACTGAAGTGACCATACGGGTATCGACATCCGATGCCGTTATCGTGAGTTTATCCTCCTTCAATTCAAACAGCATACAGTCCAATATAGGTAAAGAGTTCTTGGATGCAATTACTCTACTTATTGATTGTAACCGGGATAACAAAGTAGTACTTGAAACGTCAAATTTCATAATCGTTCTTTTTTATTATTTATTCATTTATTATTCTTAGCATCGCTTTCTCGTTATTTTTTGAATGAACAAAAGTAAGAAAATATTTCTATCGACACGTTTCCCGCAGTTTTTTTATTCGGATCAACGGCGTCGCTTTATTTCGCGCTCTCAAGCTCCATTAGTTCCGTAGTTTGCGCCGTCCATTCGTTGAAGGCTTCGGACAGGGTTTGCTTCAGGATTGTGTATTCGGTGTATAGCGCCGGATCGGTGGGCGCTTGCGATGTGTAGAGGTGGGTCTCAAGCGTGGCTATGCGCTCTTCAAGTTCTTTTATGCGGGCTTCTGTTTCTTCGACTGCCTTCATGCTTTTGCGGAGGGCTTTGGACTGTTCCTTGCGGGCTTCGTGGGTGCGTTTGCCGGTCGAGGGCGCGGCTTCGGCGATTGGCGTCGACGGTGGGGTGGGGGGGGCGTTGTGCTCAAGCTCGCGGAGGCTGTCCATCTTTTTATGTTCCAGGAACTCGTATATGCCGCCGATATGTTCCTTTACCCTTTGCCTGCCGAATTCGTAGACCTTATCTACAAGTCCGTCGAGGAACTCACGGTCGTGGGATACGACGATTACTGTGCCGTCGAACTCCCTGAGGGCTGCCTTGAGTACGTCCTTTGAACGCATGTCGAGGTGATTGGTTGGCTCGTCGAGGATGAGCAGGTTTACGGGAGTAAGCAGCAGGCGTATCATGGACAGGCGGCTTCGTTCGCCGCCGGACAGTACGCTGACTTTCTTGTCCGACGCCTCGCCCCCGAACATGAAGGCGCCGAGTATGTCGCGTATCCTGGAGCGTATGTCGCCCTGTGCGGCGATGTCGACGGTCTCGAAGACGGTAAGCTTGTCATTCAATAACTGGGCCTGGTTTTGTGCGAAATATCCGATACTGACGTTATGGCCTGTCTGGAGCCGGCCTTCGTAGTCGATCTCTCCCATTATGCATTTCACAAGGGTAGACTTGCCTTCGCCGTTACGGCCTACGAAGGCCACCTTGTCGCCTCGGTTTATGGTCAGCGTCACGTGCTCGAACACCAAGTGGTCGCCGTAGCTCTTGGCGACGTCCTCGGCTATCACCGGATAGGAGCCGGAGCGGGGCGCGGGTGGGAAGCGGAGGTTGAGACGGGCGTCGTCGATGTCGTCTATCTCGATTCGCTCTATCTTCTCCATCTGCTTGATGCGCGATTGCACCTGCACGGCCTTCGTCGCCTTGTAGCGGAAGCGTTCTATGAAGGCCTCCGTGTCGGCGAGCTTCTTCTGCTGGTTTTCGTAGGCGCGGAGCTGCTGCCGGCGGCGTTCGAGGCGCAGGACTACGTATTGCGAGTATTTAGCCTTGTAGTCGTATATCTTCCCAAGCTCTATTTCTATGGTCCGGAAGGTGGTATTGTCGAGGAACGCACGGTCGTGGGATACTAAGATGACGGCGTTGGCGCGGTTGGCGATGAAGCTCTCCAGCCACTGTATTGATTCTATGTCGAGGTGGTTCGTAGGCTCGTCGAGAAGCAGTACGTCGGGATGGCTGAGCAGCAGTTTGGCAAGCTCGACGCGCATGCGCCATCCTCCGCTGAACTCCGAGGTAGGGCGGTCGAAGTCCTCGCGTGCGAAACCTAATCCTGCAAGCGTGCGCTCAAGCTCCGCTACATAGTTGTTACCGCCCATCATACGGAAAAGCTCCGCACGGTGAGAGGCGCGGTCGATGAGGTCGTGGTAGCCTTCGGACTCGTAGTCCGTCCGTTGGGACAACTCTTCGTTCAGGCGGTCGACCTCCTGCTCCAGTTCGCGGATATGCTCGAATGCGCGGCCGGCTTCTTCCCTCACGCTACGGTTGTCGGACAGTCGCATCTGCTGCGGCAGGTAGCCTATGGTAATATCCTTGGGTATGCTGACTGCGCCCGACGTGGGGATCTGCAAACCGGCGAATATCTTCAACAGCGTAGTCTTCCCCGCCCCGTTTTTGCCCGTAAGGGCGATACGGTCTTTCTTGTTTACAACAAATGATACATTGTCAAACAGTGTGAAGCCTCCGAACTCAACCGTTAATTTTTCTACTGATAACATAATTCAAGCGTTTTATCAGTTGCAAATCTACATAAAAATCAGTGTTGGCAAGCGCGCCGGACAAAAACACAGGCCGCCCGCCGCTGCTGTCCCACGGATTTGCGTTCGCCCTTCCCCTGATTTCTCCGTTAAGGCTTCCGTAGCCTATACGGAACTCCGCCGGCGAACTTTTGAGACTTCCTCACCCTGTGAGAAACCTTCCCGACGAACTTTTGAGACTTCCTCACCCTGTGAGGAACCTTCCCGACGAACTTTTGAGACTTCCACACACTGTGAGAAACCTTCCCGACGAACTTTTGAGACTTCCACACCATGTGAGGAACCTCCCCGACGAACTTTTGAGACTTCCGTAACCTATACGGAACCTCCCCGGCGAACTTTTGAAGCTTCCGTAACCTATACGGAACCTCCCCGGCGAACTTTTGAAGCTTCCGTAACCTATACGGAACCTTCCCGGCGAACTTTTGAGACTTCCGTAACCTATACGGAACCTTCCCGGCGAACTTTTGAGACTACCGTAACCTATACGGAACCTCCCCAACGAACTTTTGAGACTTCCGTAACCTATACGGAACCTCCCCAGCGAACTTTTGAGACTTCCGTAACCTATACGGAACATCCCCGGCGAACTTTTGAGACTTCCCCAACCTATGGGAAACCTTCCCGACGAACTTTTGAGACTTTCCCAACCTATGGGAAACCTCCCCAACGAACTTTTGAGACTTCCCCAACCTATGGGAAACCTCCCCGACGAACTTTTGAGACTTCCACAACCTATGGGAAACCTTCCCGACGAACTTTTGAGACTTCCCCAACCTATGGGAAACCTCCCGCGCGAACTTTTGAGACTTCCCCAACCTATGTGAAACCTTACCGGCGAACTTTTGAGACTTCCCCAACCTATGTGAAACTCCCCCAACGAACTTTTGAGACTTCCCCAACCTGTGAGGAACTCCCCCGTAGAATCCTCAAGGCTCCACAAAGTATAGGGAAGGTAAGAACGGCAGCGGCGGCGGGGCTTTTATTTTATACGGCACGCTTGAGGATACTGATTTTCATGTACATTTGCAGATAAATTCAATAAAAATACCTCATGCTCGAAAAAATAATCATTCTCGACTTCGGGTCGCAGACAACCCAGCTAATCGGACGGCGAGTCCGTGAGTTAAATACTTACTGCGAAATAGTCCCCTTCAACAAGTTTCCGCACGACGACGCCGGTATTAAGGGCGTCATACTCTCAGGCAGCCCGTATTCGGTGTACGACGCCGCCGCTTTCAAGGCCGACCTTACCGCTATCCGCGGGAAGTATCCCGTGCTGGGCATCTGCTACGGCGCGCAGTACATGGCCTACACCTCAGGCGGTAACGTCGAGCCGGCCGATTCCCGCGAATACGGGAGGGCGCACCTTTGTGTCGTAGACGACAGTTGTCCGCTGCTGAAGCATATTGCCGCCGGCTCGCAGGTGTGGATGTCGCACGGGGATACCGTAACAAGCCTGCCGCAGTCGTTCCGCGTTATAGCAAGCACAAAGAGCGTTGAGATAGCAGCCTACCGCGTGGAAGGCGAACATAGCTACGGCGTGCAGTTTCATCCCGAAGTATTCCATACTGCGGACGGGACGCGGCTGCTCGGTAACTTCCTGGATATATGCGGATGCAAGAGGGACTGGACGCCGGCCTCCTTTATCGAATCGACGGTGGCGGAACTACGCAGGCAGCTTAAGGATGACAAGGTAATACTCGCCCTTTCGGGAGGCGTGGATTCTTCGGTCACGGCCATGCTGCTCAACGCGGCGACGGGCAAGAACCTGACGTGTATATTCGTCAACCACGGCCTGCTGCGCAAGAATGAGTTCGAAGATGTTATGAAGGACTACGAGCACCTGGGCCTGAATGTAAAGGGTGTAGATGCAAGCGCGAAGTTTTACGACGCTCTAAAGGGAGTAACCGACCCGGAGCGTAAGCGCAAGATAATAGGGAAGGGTTTCATCGACGTTTTTAACGAAGAGGCCCTCAAGCTGAAGGATACTCAATGGTTAGGACAGGGAACGATCTATCCCGACGTCATAGAATCGCTCTCGATAACGGGCGCCGTCATCAAAAGCCACCACAACGTAGGCGGACTGCCCGAAGGAATGCGCCTCAGGTTAGTCGAGCCGCTAAGGATGCTGTTCAAAGACGAGGTGCGCCGCGTAGGGAAGGAGTTAGGCATGACGCCGGGGCTGATAAACCGTCACCCCTTCCCGGGACCTGGGCTTGGGATTCGCGTACTGGGCGATGTGACGCCCGAAAAGGTGCGCGTCCTGCAGGAGGCAGACCATATATATATGTCGCTGATGCGCGAATGGGGGTTGTACGATTCCGTGTGGCAGGCAGGAGCCATACTGCTGCCCGTGCGCTCGGTAGGCGTAATGGGCGACGACCGTACGTATGAGAACGCCGTAGCCTTGCGCGCCGTAACGTCGGCCGACGCCATGACTGCCGACTGGGCGCAACTGCCCTTCGACTTCCTCGCCAAAGTGTCGAACGAGATAATAAACAAGGTAAAGGGAGTTAACCGCGTGGTTTATGACATAAGTTCCAAGCCGCCTTCCACTATCGAATGGGAATGAAGGTCAGCGCGCCGTAAGGCGTATGCCCGACGCTTCTATTGTAATCACACCATCTTTATACAGCGCGCCGACGGCTTGCTTGAAAGCCTTCTTGCTGCACCCGAAGAGCGCGTATATTTCGCCCGGGTCGCTCTTGTCGTGTACGGGCAGGAAGCCGCCGTGCGCCTTGAGCGATTCGAGGATGGAGGCGGTTACGCCTTTTACCTTGCGGTAGCCCGGCGGGGTGAGGCTGACGTCTATCTTTTCGTCCTCGCGTACCGACTTGATGTACCCCTTGAGCCGTTCGCCTTTCTCTATGGAGCGGAACGTCTCGCTGCGATAGACCAGCCCCCAGTGGAGGTTGTTTATTATGACCTTGTAGCCCATATCCGTCTCGTCCGCTACAAGTAAGCTTACCTCCTGTCCGTGAACGTAGGCAGGCATTACGTTGTCGAGGTATTTGTCGATGCGGGCGGAGGCTACGATGCGCCCTGTGACGTGGTCGACATGCACGTATACCAAGTACCTTCGCCCCTCCTGCATGGGAGCCTTCTGTTCGCGGAAGGGGACAAGCAGCTCCTTCATGATACCCCAGTTGAGGAACGCCCCGGTCTGGTTGACCGACCTTACCTCCATGAAGCTAAACTCGCCGGCTATGGCCAAGGGGCGCGCCGTTGTAGCAATCACACGGCCCTCGTTATCATGGTAGATGAACACCTCCACCTCGTCGCCCGGCTTAGTGTTCCTGGGGACATAACGAGCTGGGAGCAATATCTCGACCCCTTCTCCTCCGTCAAGATAGAGGCCGAAGTCCAGATCCTTCACTACCTTCAACGTATTATACTTTCCGATTTCAAACATGCTGTATTCCGTTTTCCCGCAAAGGTACGCCATAATTTTTGATTGTCCGTGCGGCAATATATGGATGATTGAATCGTTATAAAGAGCGATATGGTTATAGTTGCATGTATTTGAAAAACAAATTATGAAAATCAAACTTATGTTAGCCGCAGGGCTGATTTGTTTCGTGACATCTTGCAGTACGCCCAAGGATGTCCTTTATTTCCAGGGAATAGATTCGCTTACGCAGGAGCAAGTGGCCGGTATGAACCGGAATTACACTTCGCGCATCTGTCCGGACGATTTGTTGACAATCACCGTCACCGCCTGGGACCCAAGCGTAGTCACACCGTTCAATCCTCCCGCATGGGCATACGCCTCGCAGGGCGAAGTGAGCGTCACTACCGCAGTGCAGCTTCATACTTACTTAGTCGATACGGACGGCAACATAACCTTCCCCGTAGTGGGTAAAATACAGGCGGCGGGACTCTCCAAGCAGGACTTTGCAGGACGCCTGCAGAACGAAATATCGCGGTACGTCAAAGACCCCCTCGTAAACGTGCAGATCGTAAACTACAAGGTGAATATAATAGGCGAAATCGCACGGCCGGGTACGCTGACCGTACAGAACGAAAGGCTGACTATACTGGACGCTATCGGACGGCAGGGCGACCTGACCATCAACGCCAACCGCAAGAACATACTGATAATGCGCGATAACGACGGCGAAAAGGAGTTTGGAAGGATAGACCTCACCGACCCCGCTATCTTCGCCTCCCCTTACTACTACCTCAGGCAAAACGATGTCGTCTATATCGAGCCTAACAAGCCGAAGCAGAGGAATTACAACGTAACCCAATCCCAGACCTTCACAGTCTCTATCCTCTCAACCATATTGACAACAGTATCCGTGATAACAACCGTTATCGTGGCCTTATCAAAAAAGTAAAAACAGATCAAAATGAAGATGGAAACAAAAGACAGCGAAGTGATAGGACTGAAAAGCATAATCGTGAAGTACATCCTGCATTGGAGACTCTTCCTCATAGTATTCCTCGCCTCCTTCATACCGGCGGTGGCTTACCTTATATTATACCCGCGAACCTACGAGATCATGGCGCGTATACAGATAATGGAAGAACAAGACCTTGGGGGAGCAAGCCTCGGAATGAGCGAGGCAATGGGCCTGATGCGCTCGTTCGGGCTGGGGGGAATGGCAAAAGGCGCCGTCAACATAGAAGACGAAATGAGCCTCCTGACATCCAACGCGCTGCTAAGCGAAATGGCTAACGACCTGGGCGTAAACGTGGCCTACCGGAGGCCCCTCTCCTTCTACCGCCTGTACGACGACAACCCGCTGCTGCTTACGGCCGATTCCGTAACAAACAAACGCCTCAAGGAGCGTGTTAAATTCATCGTGCGCAACAAGGGAGGCGTGATACACGTCAAGACAAAATCGAAACAGTTCGGCAAACACAACTTCACCTTCACATCCTTGCCGGCCCTCATCTCGCCTCCCTCCGGGAACTTCACGCTCGACTATGCGCCGGGCGCCGCTAACCTGAAGCCGCAGGACATGGACATCACCTTCTTCCCCCTAAGCTGGGTCGCCGAGGAGATGGAGGAAGACTTCCTTATAGAAGAACTCTCCAAGACGTCGAACGTCATAGAACTGAGCTGCACCGACTACGAGCGGAACCGCGGACTTAATATGCTCGACCGCCTCGTCTGCCTCTACAACGAGGAAACAAGGAGTTACAAAGGCAAAGAGGACATAAAGACAATGACCTACCTCAACGCGCGGATAGATACCGTAACCGCCTCGCTGAAATCCGTCGAACAGGAAATAGCCGTATACAAAAACCTCAACACACTGACCGACGTAGAGCACGACGTCAGCTTCTACGTCGAACAAATGAGGGACGTACAGGTAAAACTTATCGAACTCGAATCGCAATCGCACCTGATCAACATAATGGACCAGTTCGTCAAAGACCCCCTCAACAAATACAGCCTCGTCCCCGCGCTCCTCAACCAGGAAAGCGAAGGCAACCCCCTCATGCTCTACAATAGCGTATTAGTCGAGAGGGCGCGAGTGATACAAAACTCCAACAAGGACAACCCGCTCGCAATAAACCTAACCAGCCAGGCCGACCAGCTCAGGGAAAGCGTCTTCTCATCCATCTCCAACGTCAGGCAGGCCACCTCTTTGGCTATCGGCGAAGTGAAATCCAAGGAAAAAGCCCTCTTCGACCGCATGGAAAGCTTCCCCGACAAAGAGCGCGACTTCGTCGAGCTCAAACGCCGCCAGGAAATATTCCAGGGCCTCTACCTTATCCTCCTCCAGAAAAGGGAAGAGACAGCCCTCAGCATAGACCTGAACCGAGAACGGGCCAAAGTCCTCGACGCAGCCTTCGTAAAGAAAAAACCCGTCGGCCCGCGCAAGCTCTACGCAGCCCTCGGCATGATAGCGCTCACGCTACTTATCCCCATCATATACATCTTCTGCAAAGAACAATCAGCCGTTTTACTCAAGGAATACCGCAGAGTAAAAGACCGCACATGACGCTCAACATATCCGGCATGATGAAAAAACCAATGATGCAAAACTTTGTGTCATTGGTTCTCCTGCAGGGAATAAACTACCTCCTGCCGCTCCTAACCTTCCCCTTCCTCTTCCGCGTGCTGGAAGTTAAATACTTCGGCCTCGTATCATTCGGGTACACGCTCACGCAATTCTTCGTAATCTTCACCGACTTCGGCTTCAACCTCTCGGCAACCAAATACATATCCATCAACCGCGACAACCGCGAGGCCGTCAACAAATACCTCAACAGCGTCTTCGTATGCCGCGCGCTACTCGCCGCCGCAAGCTTCCTCATCCTCCTACTGCTCGCCTGCTTCGTCGAAAGATTCAAGCACGATTCGTGGTTTTACATCTCCTACTTCGGCATCGTCATCGGCAACGCACTCTTCCCCATGTGGTACTTCCAAGGCATGGAAAAGATGAAATACATCACAGCCTTCAACATCATCGCAAAATCAGTAAGCTTCCTCCCCCTCTTCATCTTCATCCGCGAACCCGGCGACTACATCCTGGCGCCCGTCTTTTACAGCGCAGGATACATCCTCGCAGGCCTCATAAGCGTCTACGTCATATACTTCAGGGAAGACATGCAGTGGTTCCTCCCAGCCGTCAAGGACATCGCCTACGCCTTTTCCGACAGCTTCTCCTACTTCCTCTCGCGCATATCCCTCTCAATGTTCTCAAACATAAACACCTTCGTCATCGGCCTCCTCTGCGGCAACACAGCCGTAGGATACTACTCCGCCGCCGAAAAGTTATACTTAGCCTACAACCAATTGCTACTGCCCTTCACCGGCGTACTCTTCCCGCACATCGCCAAGACAAGGGACGTGCGCTTCTTCAAGCGCATACTCAGCCTCATAGCCCCCATAAACATCGCCCTCCTGGCCATCATACTGCTCGGCTCGCAATGGCTTATCGACATCATATACGATGAACCGGCCCAGTCGGGCACGCTCGCCGTCTTCCGCATCCTCATATGCGCAAGCTTCCTCGCCGTCCCCTCCATACTGCTGGGATACCCCTTCCTCGCCGCAATGGGCCACGCCCGATACACAAACTATACGGTCGTCCTCGTCTCCATATTCCACATAACCGGCCTTGCCGCGCTCGTCCTCTCCAACACGCTAAGCATTTACAGCGTAGCAGCCTTGGTAGTCCTCTCCGAAACCCTCCTCTTCGCCTTCCGAGCCGCAGGCGTAAAGAAATACCGCCTCCTCTAAAGCCCCCCCGCAAGCCATCCCCCAAATCCCGCCGCAATCCTTCCCGCTACGGCAAAGATCCTTCGGGATATTACCGGGATCCTAAAGTATATTGGCAAGATATTCAAGTATATTGGCAGGATACTGAAGTATGTTACCAATATATTCAAGTATGTTGGCAGGATACTAAAGTATGTTGGCAATATATTCAAGTATGTTGGCGGGATACTGAAGTATGTTGGCAATATATTCGAGTATGTTGGCGGGATACTAAAGTATGTTGGTAATATATTCGAGTATGTTGGCAATATACTAAAGTATGTTGGCAGGATCGCCGGCGAATGTACCGCGATCGCCGGCGAATGTACCGCGATCGCCGGCGAATGTACCGCGATCGCCGGCGAATGTGCCGCCGGCGATCCTGCCGAGATTAGCGACAAAATGAGGAATAGCAATGAACTATATTAAAGAGTAATAGCAATGAACTACCTTAAATATGTATTACGGAAATGGGGAACGGAGGATGCGGTAAAGGTCATATCTCTGTCACTGGGGCTTGTTGTGGCCTTGGTATTGTTTTCAAAAGTATCGTTTGAAGCCGGTTACGA